>JAUWDL010000131.1 GCA_030608825.1 Gemmatimonadales bacterium | reverse complement strand
GTGAACTGGTAGATGCTTCCCTCCGACAGCGCGCCCTCGAGCGCTCCGTACCAGTAGCGCGGGCCCATCACGGGGAACAGGATAAACCATGTGTAGCAGACGGCGAACGCCAGTGCGACCGTAACCCCGAGTCGGTGGAATCCGGCCCTTCCGCCGGATGCCCAAGCCCCGATGGCCAGCAGCGGGATCACGAAATAGTACGTCAGATATCCGACCGTCATGAACTCGGAGAGCCAGAGCGCCGGGAACCATCCGGCGACCTCCTGGCTGATCTGCGATCCGAAGACGGCCACTTCCCATCTCTGCACGATCGGATCGAAGAAGCCCGTGACCACGAACTGGTTCAGGTACGAGAGCTCGTGGTAGAGGAGAGGCGTCGCGATCACCGGATAGAGCAGTCTGAAGAAGGTGGCCACTTGCCCGCGGGGAAGTGGCCGTCGCGACATCCTGACGATCAAGAAGATCACGAAGACGTGTAGGGCGGCGAACGCCGCCCCTTTGAGGCCGCCGGCCAACGACAGCGCACCGGTCACCCCCGCATAAGCGATCGCCACCCGATCGATCGCCAGCAGGCCCGTGGGGCTGCGGCCGTCGCTCACCGTGTCGCGCTCCATTACTCCAGCCATCCGACGCGCCGGTACCACTCCGCCGTCAGGGCCAAACCTTCCGGAAGACGAACCTCCGCCTGCCAGGCGAAGGCATCCCGCGTCGCCGTCGTGTCACACGTCCAGCCGTGCCGGCTCAGGTCGACGGCGTTCCTCCGGTCCAGCCGAGGGTCCTGCCGGGTCAGCCGGGCCGCGGTCTCGGCGATCACCCCGGCCGAGATGAAGACGGTCTTCGGAAGCCAAACCATACGGACGCGCCGGTTGAGCGCGGACGCCAGCCCCTCGCGAACCTCCCGCCAGCGATACTCGCCCTCCTCGGCCACGGGATACGGGCCGAGTCCGGCATACTCTCCCGTACCCGCCGCCACCGTCAGTCGCGCGACGTCGCTCACGTACACCGGCTGCAGCGGAGGGCTGCCGGCGGGCGCTACCAGCCAGCCCTTGCCGGCCATCTCGAAGAGGGGGAAGAGATCGGAGTCTCGGGGCCCGTAGATCCCTCCGGGTCGGAGAACCACGATCTCCATCTTCTCCTCGAAGAGCCGGACGAGCTCTTCGCCCCGTCGCTTGCTCTCTCCGTAGGCACTCACCGGACCGTCCCCTCCGTCCGGTCCGCGGGCGGCGAGGCTGCTGACCAGGACGAAGCGCGAGACGCCCGCCTTCACCGCCGCCTCGGCGATGCGGGCCGAGCCGGTGGCGTTCACCTGGAAGTAGTCGGGTATCTTGGGAGCGCGGGTCACGCCGGCGACGTGCACCACCGTGTCGATGTCCCGCAGCGCCCTCTTCAAGCCTTCGGTGTCCCGCACATCCCACTCAACCGACTCGACGTCCAGGCCCTCCAGCCAGCGCGTGTCGCTGGTCGCACGCCGCGTGTAGCGCACGTCGTGGCCGGCCTCCAGCCACGCGGCGGCCACGTGGCTGCCCAGAAAGCCGGTGGCGCCGGTTACCAGAGTCTTGCGTGGGCTCACGGTCGCAGCGACGTCTCGTAAAGACGGTACCGCTTGTACACGTGCGCACCCATCCTCTCCAGGGGCCTGCGTATCGAGTCGTTGTCCTCGAGCACCCAGGAGAACTCGCCCTGCAGAATCCCCTGCGAGTTCCCGCCTCTGAAGATGCCCAGGTAGAAGAGGGCATCCAGCCCCTTCCCCCTGTACTCGGGACGCACGCCCAGGGTGAGCACGCGCAGCCGGTCGATCTTTCGCCGGAGCCACAACGCCCTCAACACCCCGAACGGGAAGAGCCGCCCGTTCAAGTGCTTCAGCACCTGATTGAAGTCCGGGAGGGCAAGGGCGAACCCGACCGGCCGATTCTCGGCATCCTCGGCGATGAGCGTCAGCCTCGGATCTACGACGGGCTTCAGCTCCTTCGCCATGTGATCGATCTCGGCCTCGGTCATGGGGACGAAGCCCCAGTTACGCTCCCAGGCGGAGTTGTAGAGGTCACGGATGATCTTCAGGTCCCGGGCGAAGTTCCGCTTGCTGAGCAACCTGACCCGCACGCCCGTGCGTCTCTCGACGAGGCCCGCCGCGCGCACGAGGTACTCGGGGGGTGCAGGGGCGTGCAGGAAGTACGCGACCAGCGTCTTGGCGGGCTCGAGACCGTAGCTCGCCATCTGCTCCGCGTAGGAGGGCGGATTGTAGGGCATCATCACCGCCGGCGGATCATCGAACCCTTCGATGAGCAGGCCGGCCTGTTCGTTGGTGGAGAAGCTCGCCGGACCCCGCATTGCCTCCAGCCCCCGCTCGCGGAGCCAGGCTGCCGCCGTCTCGAGGAGAGCCGACGACGCGGCGTCGTCGCGTGCGCACTCGTAGAAGCCGAAGAACCCGGTGTTCTCTCCGTGAAACTCGACGTGGCGACGGTTGTGGATGGCCGCGATGCGGCCCACCGGACGTCCGTCTCTCAGGGCCAGGAACGCCTGAACCTCGGAGTGGTCGTGAAACGGATGCCGCTTCGGATCCATCATCACTCGCATGTCTCGCAGAAGCGGTGGCACCCAGACGGCGTCGCCCTCGTAGATCGACCACGGGAGGCGGATGAACGCCTCCATCTCATCGCTTCGCGGTGACACGGGGATGACGGTGATCCCACCGTTCGTCGGCTGAGAGGCCGGGTCAGTCGTGGAGGTCAACGCGGGCGTGTCGGCGGGGGCCGGTGCGGCTCACACCACCTGGAGCTTCTTGCCGATCCGCTCGATGCACTCGAGGACGAAGTCCAGTTGCTCGTCGGTGTGTGTGGCCATGTAGCTCGTCCGGAGGCGGCAGCTGCCCTCGGGAACGGCGGGCGGCACGACGGGATTCGTGAACACGCCGGCGTCGAAGAGCTCCCGCCAGAACCGGAAGGTCTTTTCCATCGGCCCGACCAGCACCGGAATGATCGGCGTCTCGGTCGGCCCGATCTCGAAGCCGATGGCGCGGAAGCCCTCCATCATCTTCCGGGTGTTCTTCCACAGGTGCTCGCGTCGCTCCGGCTCTTCGCGGATAATCTCCAGAGCCTTGAGCACCGTGGCAACAGCCGCGGGAGGCATGCTCGCGCTGAAGATGAGGGCTCGCGCGTTGTTGCGGAGGTACTCGCAGATCGTGTCGGTTCCGGCCACGAACCCACCGATCGAGGCGAACGACTTCGAGAAGGTGCCGGTGATCAGATCCACCTCGTCCGTCAGGCCGAAGTGAGCCGCCGTCCCGTTGCCCTCCGGCCCGACCACGCCGAGCGAGTGCGCGTCGTCCACCATCAGGCCGGCTCCGTGCTCCGCCCGCAGGCGGACGAGCGTCGGCAGGTCGGCCAGGTCCCCCTCCATGCTGTAGACGCCGTCCACGGCGATGAGCTTGCCCCGTCCCTCCTTCTCGGCGGCCAGCATCGCTCCGAGCTTCTCGTAGTCGCCGTGGTTGAAGCGCTGCACGCGCCCGAAGCTCAACCGGGCGCCGTCCTGGATGCAGGCGTGGTCGAGCTTGTCCACGAAGACCGTGTCGTTCCGGCCGATCAACGCCGACAGGGTGCCGAGGTTGGTCAGATATCCGGTCGAGAAGACGAGTGCCGCTTCCTTTCCGACGAAGGCGGCCAGCTCGTGCTCGAGCTGATCGTGGAGGTCCAGGTTGCCGTTGAGGAAGCGACTGCCCGTGTTGCCGCTGCCGTACCGGATGAGTGCTTCTCTGGCGGCCTCGAGGATTCGCGGATCGTGCGTGAGGCCCATGTAGTTGTTGGACCCCGCCATCACCTTCCGCTCGCCGTTGATCACGACGGTCGTGTCGCAGGACTCCTCGATCGGCTGAAAATACGGATAGAGGCCGATCGCGCGGAGCTCTCGGGAGGTGGTGAAGTTCTCGCACTTAGCGAAAACGTGCATGACGTGTGACCTTTCCGATGACAAAAGCGAAGCACGGGAAGCTACCCGGGGCTAGAGATCCGGGCAATCGGATGATCGGATGAGCACATCTCCACGAGATGCGGTCGTCGTGGGCTCCGGGCCCAACGGCCTGGCCGCCGCGATCGTGCTTTCTCAGGCGGGTCGCGACGTGACGTTGTACGAGGCCAGCGACACGCCGGGAGGCGGGATGCGCACCGCGGAGTTGACCCTCCCCGGCTTTCATCACGATGTCTGCTCGGCGATCCACCCTCTGGGCTTCGCGTCGCCGTTCTTCCGCGGCCTGGATCTGGAAGCGCACGGCGTCCGCTGGACGCAGCCTGAGGCGCCGCTCGCCCATCCGCTGGATGATGGCTCGGCGATCGTGCTGGAGCGATCACTCTTGGAGACCGCGACGGCGCTCGGCAAAGATGGAGAGACCTACCGACGCCTCCTCGGGCCGCTCGTCGACCGATGGGACGATCTGGCCGCCGACCTGCTGGCCCCGATGGGCATGCCCCGGCACCCCGTCCGCTTCTCGCGGTTCGGGCTCCTCGGACTTCGATCCGCCCGCAGCCTGGCAGCCTCATTCGAGGGAGTCCGGGCCCGAGCCCTGTTCGCCGGCCTGGCCGGACACTCCGTGATCCCGCTGGAGATGCGCCCGAGCAGCGCTATCGGGCTCGTGCTCGCCACCCTGGGGCACGTCGTCGGCTGGCCGTTTCCGCAGGGAGGATCCCAGCGACTGGCCGACGGCCTCATCTCCGTGCTGCGTTCGCTGGGAGGCGAGATCGTCACGGAGCGACCGGTCGGGGCTCTCGAGGACCTGCCGGAGGGAGCCATCAAGCTCCTCTCGGTTACCCCCCGGCAGCTCCTGGAGATTGCGGGGGACGAGCTCCCTCTGCTCTATCGGAGGCGCCTCTCCCGCTATCGGTACGGGCCGGGCGTCTTCAAGCTGGACTGGGCATTGAGCGACCCCATCCCGTGGACGGCGGCCGACTGCAGCCGGGCCGGCACCGTCCACGTCGGGGGAACGTTCGACGAGATCGCCGAGGCGGAGCGCGACGCCTGGGAGGGTCGTGTCCCGGAGCGGCCGTTCGTCCTGCTCGCCCAGCAGAGCCTCTTCGACCGGACGCGGGCTCCGGAGGGAAAGCACACCGGATGGGCGTA
>JAUWDL010000176.1 GCA_030608825.1 Gemmatimonadales bacterium | reverse complement strand
TGCGCCCCCTTGTTCGTGGCCAGAAGCAGTCGCCCGTCGGAGGTGACGTCCAGGTTGTAGGGTCCCTTTCCGGCCTCGAAGCGCCGTGTGACGGTCAGGTCTTCGGCGTCCAGCTCGAGGACGTCCCCGTGCTTGTTGCAGGCGACGTACACGTGCGTGTCGTCGAAGGACGGAGTCGCCCAGGTGGGGCCGCAGACGGGGCCGCCTTCGCCACCGGACGAAGCCTCACCGAGTCCACCGAGTCCCGCCAACACCCGCTCCGATCCCGGCGTGAGCTTCACGGCGCGGCGCACCTTGAGCCGCTCCACGGAAATCTCCACCAGGTGGTCGTCTCCCACGCAGACGGAATAATGCCGCGTTCCCGCGTTGTTCACGCGACTGCCGTGCGGCTTGATGCATGTCTCGATGCGCGCCATCTCGACCATCTCCGGAAGGAAGATCGCGGAGACGGAGGAAGGGACGGGGTTCCCGTGCAGGTTGAAGTTGGCGACGAATCCCATGCCTCCATCCGGAGTGACCGCGATCGTCGCTGAGAAGAGCCCGACCGACACGCTGTCGACGAGCTCGCCGTTCGCCGTGTCGTAGCTCCACAGCTTGCCGAAGGGCGTGCCATGTGCCAGCGAGACGAGAACGCGGCGGCCGTCGGGCGAGACCCTCACTCCGTGCGCGCCGTCCAGGTCGGCGGGCATGATCCCGACCTGGAGGTCGTCTTCCAGCGCCGCGCCATCGGGGCCGAAGCGCACGAGGCTGACGAGGTCCGACGACTCGTTGGCCACAAACACCCAGTAGTTGGCCTCCGGCATCCGGGCGCCGGCGTATAGCGTGTCCGCCGCCGGCGATTTGCCGGCCACAGCCGCACCTGACGCTTCCCCGGCCGCAGCCACCCCCAGCGCCCAAACCAAGCCTGCAAACACAGGAAGCACGAGATTTCGCGAAAGCACCGCTCTATCCATGGCTGATCGTTTCCTGGTCAAACGGTCAAGATTGCACCCGAGCATCACGAGCAATAAGTGGTCTTCCTCCTCCCCAGCGCCGTCGGGGTCTCGCGGAGGGAGCCCCGCCGGCGCCCCAGGAGGAGGCCCCATAAAGCCGCGGCTGGCCGAGGTGACCTCCCATCGGCTTGCCCTAAGGAACGAGCGGCCGCTCCGGCGGTTCGACCTGGATCACCCAGAGTCCGCTGTTCATGTCCGACACGAAGACGTTGCCCTTGTGCGGCTGAGGTCCCCAGGCCAGGGGGGCGTTCGGCACGACGGCCTCACCCTCCTTGCCGGCCGACTGGAACCACGCCACCTCGCGGCCCTGCTTGTACAGGTCCCCGCGGAGCTCGCCCGAAACGTCCACCACTCGGAGTCCGCCCTGGTAGTACGCGATGTACAGCAGCCCGTCTTCGACCCAGATGTTGTGGGCTCCGGCCTCCGGCACCTCGTACCGGGCGACCTGCTTCGGGTTCTCGATGTCGCTCACGTCCACCACGTGGATGTACCCGCGCGGGCCGTTCACGCAGTCGCCGCACCCGAAGATCTCATCTCCGGTGAAGACGTAGTCTCCGTACCGGTAGGCGGTATGGGTGTTGCCGTATTCCTCCGGCTGGTTGGTGCGATACTGGTACTGGGAGACGAACTTCGGCTCCCGCGGCGTGCCGCCCTCGATGCCGTCTCCGACGTCCAGGACGATCAGTCCATCGTCCCAGTAGGAGAGGTAGGCGAAGCCGTTCTCCGCCCACACGTCGTGCAGGCTCTTGTTCTCCTCGCCCGGCCTCACCTCCCAGCGACCGATGTGCCTGGGGTTCGCCGGGTCCGCCATCTCGATGATGTGCATGGCGCTCGTGCCGTCGTTCACCGCGTAGACGACGTCCCCGTTGATCCAGACGTTATGGATCCCCGCCGTCAGGCTGTCGGTCAGCTCGGCGATGATCGTCGGGTGCGCGGGATCGGCGAGATCCAGCACGATGATCCCGTTGCGCCGGCTGCTGGCACCCTCACGGGTGATCATCGCCCAGCTCGCGTCCGCGTTCACCTTCACGTCGTTCACCACCCGTGCGTCCACCACCACCGAGTCGGTGAGCACCGGCGAGCTCGCGTCCGTCACGTCCCACGCGTACATGCGCTCTCCGCCTCCCTGGGCGTGAGTGCCGGTGTACGCGTAATCACGTCCGTCCCTGCCCTGGAAGACCCACAGGTCGCTCGTCGCCACGTGCGCGACCGCGCCGCGCCCGACGAGCTGGCTGACGCGACGAGCCTCCCTTGGCGCCGCCTCGACGACCACCGTCGCCGATTGCCCGCCTGCCGTCACCATCACGCGGTATGCGCCGGGCGAGTTCGCCACGAAGGTCGCGTCACCGAAGACCTCGGCTCCATCCGGCGGGCCATCGATCGCCGACACCGAGTAGCTGAGGTTCACATCGTCCAGTGTCCGGTTGCCGCTCCCGGATACGCTCGCCGTGAGGTGTACGACGTCGCCGGTGCGGACCCCGCTCGCGTCCGCCTCGAGCTGGACCGATCGCACCGGGTTGGGCTTCACGTCGACATTCAACGAACCGTCGAGGCCCTCAGCGGAGGCCGTGAGCACAGCCATCCCGGGCGTCCGGAACGTGGCGATGCCGTCGGGCGTGATTGACACGATCTCCGGGTTCGAGCTGGACCACAGGGTCTTCGCCGAGGCGTGCTCGGTCTCGTGAGTCGTGATCGCGCGAGCCTCCAGGCCGAACACGCTCCCGGCGTACGTCCCGAAGGCCGGCGGGTCGACATCGATCCGAGCGATCGGCCAGTCGTTCACGACGACGTCGAAGGTCGCGATGCGGGTCCACTCGACCCCCTCCTCAACCGGCTTCGGGAGAACCACGTAGATCGCCGTCGAGCCCGGGCTGGACCCCCGAAACAGATAGCTGTCCGGGATGCTGTCCTTGATCGACTCGATCTCGACCGGTCCGCCCGCACCGATCCCCCACCTGGCGCCGGTCACCCGGTTCCCATCGGCATCGGTCAGACGGCCCTCTACCAGGATCGTGTCGCCACGGGTGAGGACGATCGGCGATGGGGAGAGCTCGATGTCGGTCACGCGGGCCGATGCCTCCATGTCGCCGGCGATGTGCGGGTTCTGGTCCTGCGGCTGCTGATCGGCGTCTGCCTCGGTGCTGGAAGCCGGGTCGTCGCCGGCCGCTCCCGGGTCGTCCTCGGCCGCTCCCGAGGCGTCGCCGGCTGGCTGTGAGACGCCGGGGTCCGGCGCGCCCGCCGGAGCGCTGCCTGTGGTCGAGCTCGCGCAGGCCGCGAGCACGAATGCGAAGAGGGTCACGCTGAGGATGCGCACTTGATGAAGCTCCTTGCTGTCGTCTGAGGCTACGGCAGGGCACCGCCGGGGAGGCGGGGGCGCCCACGAATCGATTCACTGCTTAGGACACGAGGCCCGGTCCATTGGTTGTACTGCCGGGGCGCCGCTACGGGAAGCCGTAGGAGATGCCGAACAGGATGGTCGTGTCGAACTGCGTCCTGGTGTTGTCGGTGGCCTCGACGTTGAACGGAGAGATGTATCCGCGGAGATCGATCCGGATTGCCCAATGCTCCGATATGATCGTGAACGCTCCAAACCCGAAGTCGAAGATCCCGTTCGTGGAGTCGGTGGCCTCGGGCGAAGCGATCGGGTCGACGTTCAGGTTTCGGATTCCGCCGCCGACCAGGACGTAGGGTTCCACCATCCCCGCCGGGCCTTTCAGATCGACCCGGTACATCAGGTTCGCCGTGATCGTGCTCCATTTGGCGTCACCCAGGTCGATAGGCGCCGCGCTCGGCACGTCCCCGGGCGAGATCGTCAGCTTCGCAGGAGCGTAGAGCCCGAACAGGCCGACGCCGAAGCCGCTCTTGAAGAAGAAGTCGAACTCACCTCCGAAGGCGATCGAGACGCTCACGTCCGTGCTGAAGCTCTCGGGATCCTCGGTCAGGTTCGCCAGCGGCGCCATTACGCCGAAGTATCCCGTGATCACGCCGATACTTCGGGTTCGTTCCCGCTCGTCCCGTTCCGCGAGCTCCGGGAAATCCTGCGAAAAGGCGAGTGCCGGCGCGGTGAGGCCAACCCACACCCACAAGAATGTCGCCGATCGCACGAGCCTGTTCATCGCCTGCCTTCTCATCGGTATTCGTGACGAGGAAAGGGTGGGAGAAGTTTCGTCGAAGGGCGCGCGCTGTCCAGTCCGACCTCGGGCGTCACCGCGTTCGCATGATCAGGACTTGCGCGACCGCGGTGGGCGGGAGGGCCGCGCCATCCTGCCCGAACAGCTCGATCGCGAGGGCGGGGGCCTCGCTCTGGCCCAGGAGCCGGAAGTAGGCTTCCGTCGACGCGTTCAGGTCGTAATCCAGCGCTCGCGTCGAGAAGCCGAGGGGCACGAGAGCCAGCGGATACGCCACGGGAAAGCGTTGTCCTGCGGTCGGATTCTCGTTCAGCGCCGCGAACATGTCGCGGAGGTTCCAC
>JAUWDL010000372.1 GCA_030608825.1 Gemmatimonadales bacterium | reverse complement strand
CGCGTTCTCCGTGCCGGTCACGGAGGGTTCGTCCAGGAAGATCTCGGCGCCCAAGAGGTCGGGCGCTCTCAAGTAATACGAGCCGTTCACCTCGATCTCGGCACCGAGGCGGCTCAGGGCGAGGAAATGCGTGTCGAGCCGACGTCGTCCGATCACGTCGCCGCCCGGCGGCGGAAGCTCGACCTCCGATCCCCTGGCGAGGAGGGGGCCGGCGACGAGGACCGAAGCCCGGATGCGCGAAGCCAGGTCGGCATCGACCCTTCGGGCCGTGCGATCGGCAGCCTGCACGACGACCTCGTTCGGCCCCTCCCAGCTGACCTCGGCTCCGAGCGAGGCCACGAGATCAGCCATCGTGCGGACATCGCGGATGTCCGGGACGTTGGTCAGACGAACGGGCTCGTCGGTGAGCAGGCAGCCGGCAAGAATCGGCAGGGCGGCATTCTTGTTTCCCGCCGGGGTGAACACGCCGGTCAGCTCGCGTCCACCTTCGATTCGGAAGTAGCTCATGGGGCAACCTAGAGAACCAGCGATCGGGGCGGCAACGCACGGGCTGTTGGTTGAGACAGCCGGCGGCCGGGCCTAGATTCAAATGAGCGACAGGCTACGGCTGTCGCGACCTTCGGCGAACCCGCAGGCGCGCCACGAGACGCCGCCGCGGTCTGCCAAACCCTCGGCCCGAGAGTGTAGCGGTGAACCTCCAGACCCTTCAGACCATCGCCGTGGTTCTGTCGATCGTGCTGTACGTCACAGTGATCGCGCTCGTCCTGTTCGCTATCCCGGCCTTCAAGCAGCTTCGCCTGTGGTTGAAGGGCTCCGAGGAGCTCCATCAGCTGGTCCAGGACCTGCGCCCGACGATGACGAACGCCGCAGAGAACATCAATTATCTGAGCGCCGCCTTCCGGAGCGACGCGGACGAAGTCGGACGGACGGTTCGCAAGGCCACGGACACCGCCAATTCGATCATCGACTCGGCACGCGACCGAAGCGCGGAAATCAACGGGTTCCTGGAGGTCGTGCAGGAGGAAGCCGAGAGCACCTTCCTGAACACCGCCTCCCTGCTCCGAGGGGTGCGCGCCGCGCGTCCCCGCCGGGTCGTCGAAGACGCGGACGACTCCGGAAAGCGTCGACGGTTGGGCTGATTCGGGCAGGGCCCGGAACGTCGATCGCTCCGGACTCACTCCTGCCAGGTGCCGATCTCGCGAAACCGGCGAGCGCGGCAGCCCGCCGGACGTCGGCTGCGCTGAAGCGGTGACGCGGTGTCACGGGCGCTATCCGGCGGGACGCAGACCCGCGTGCGCGACGAGGAGCGTCTTGGGACCCTCCAGATCGAACTCGATGCTGGCCTTCGCGGTTCGCCCATCGCCCATCACGGAGAGCACCGTTCCGGGCCCGAATCTTGGATGGACGATGCGGGCGCCACTGGCGAGCTCGAAGGTCTCCTGGCTGTCCGAGTAGTCGTAGACCGGTCCGGCATCACCCGTCGCCGCGGGATCATGTCTCCAGTCGAAGCTTCGGTCCCGATCGCTCGAGCCGGCCCAGGCCGAGCGGCTGTCGTGGCTCGCTCGCCGAGCCGCGAACCCGCTGCCGCCGGAACGCCAACCGGGCAACCCCGACATCCGGCGATCGATCGCCTCCTCCGGCAAGTCATCCAGGAAGCTGGATGGGAAACACGGCATGGAGGTGCCCGCCCTGAACCGGCGCGAGACGTGAGTGACGTGCAGGTGGTCCATGGCTCGCGTCAGCCCCACGTAGAACAGCCGACGCTCCTCCTCGAGCTCCTCGATTGTCTCGGCCGAGCGGCCGAGCGGCAGCAACCCCTCTTCGGCGCCTCCTATGAACACGACCGGGAACTCCATCCCCTTCGCGTTGTGGAGGGTCATGAGGGAGACCGCTCCCTCCTCCGGATCGTACTGGTCGACGTCACTGAGGAGAGAGGCGTGCTGGAGGAAGAGGCCGAGATCGCTTCCAGCCGACTCCTCCTCGACGCCCCGGCGATCCGCCGCGAACGCGACCATGCCCGCGATGAGCTCGTCGACGTTGGCCAACCGATCCTCGCCGTCCTCCTCCGCCTCGAGAGCGCTTCGGAGTCCGAACGTGCGCAAGCACTCCTCGGCCACCTCGGCGGAGGAGGCCACCGGCACGAGGTCGGCCAGGGCGCCCAGGTCCCGCGCGAACAGGGCGAGGGCGCGAGCGGCACCACCCGACAGACCTTCCACCTCGCGGGCAGCAGCAGCGACATCCAGGAGACTGCCGTCCGACCGGGACCGAGCCGCCTCCATACGCTCGAGCGTCACCGCTCCGACACCGCGGCGGGGCCACCCGATCGCCCGAAAGAAGGCGGTGTCATCCGCCGGATTCACCAGCAGTTGCAGATAGGCCAGGACGTCCTTGACCTCCCGACGCTCGTAGAACCGGATGCCGCCGACTACGCGGTACGGCATCCCGACTCCGCGGAGCGCGTCCTCGTACGCCCGCGACTGGGCGTTCGTGCGGTAGAGGACGCCCACCTCCCCCAACGTGTAGCGGTCCCGGTGGGACTCGACCTGACGGACGGTCCAGGAGGCCTCCGCACGCTCATCCCGGAGAGCCGCAACCACGACTCGCGCACCATGTGACCGCTCGGTGCGCAGCCGCTTCTCTTTTCGTGCCCGGTTTCGGGCTATCACGGCGT
>JAUWDL010000271.1 GCA_030608825.1 Gemmatimonadales bacterium | reverse complement strand
GGCGTTTACCGGGAGTTCATGGAGGAGTGGATGGCCATGCCCGTCGTGACCGGCGAGAAGACCTCGTCGGAACGCTTCGCGGGTGCCGAGCGGACCTTCGCCTGCGAGGCGCTCATGAAGGACAACAAGGCCCTCCAGACTGGCACCAGCCACGATCTTGGCCAGAACTTCGCCCGTGCATTCGAGGTTCAGTACCAGACGGAGGAAGGTCGGCACGAGTTCGTCTGGAACACCTCATGGGGGGTTTCGACCCGGCTGATAGGCGGTCTCATCATGGCGCACGGGGACGACCAGGGACTCTCCCTGCCTCCCCGCCTCGCGCCCTATCAGGTCGTCATCGTGCCGATCTGGAAGTCGGACGAGCAGCGCCAAAGCGTTCTCGAGAAGGTGGAAGCCCTGCGGGCGGGCCTCGCCGGGGGAGTGCGGGTGCACATCGACGATCGCGAGAACATGACGCCCGGGGCCAAATACTTCGAGTGGGAGCGTCGAGGCGTGCCGTTGAGGATGGAGGTCGGTCCGCGGGACGTGGAGAAGTCGCAGGTCGTGCTGGTGAGCCGGACGGCGAGCGCCGAGGACCGCAAGCGGTTCATGGGCGATGCCGAGGCCCTGACGGCCATCCCCGAGATGTTGATAGACCTCCAGGACGGGGTACGACGGGCGGCGGAGCGCCGACGGGCCGAGAACTCCGTGCGCGGTCTTACCGGCTACGGAGAGTTCAAGGCGCGAATGGCGGGGCCTGGCGGCTTCGTGTATGCCGGGTGGTGCGGCGATGAGAGGTGTGAGCAGAAAGGGAAGCAGGATACGAGGGCCACGATCCGGGTTCTTCCCGATCCGGAGTTTCGCTCGGAGGACCCACCGGAGCGTTGCATTTGCTGCGGCGAGCCGTCGGAGCACGAGGCACTTTGGGCCAAGGCGTATTGATGTCCGACCGCATCCTCATCCTGGATTACGGCTCCCAGTACACCCAGTTGATCGCCCGACGCATTCGGGAGGAGCGGGTGTATTGCGAGATCCACCCTCCCGATCGCTCCCCCGACTGGATTCGAGCGTGGGGGGCTGCCGGCGTTGTCCTCTCGGGCGGGCCGGCCAGCGTGTACGACGAGGGCGTGCCCACCGCCACGCCGGAGTTGTTGGAGCTCGACGTTCCCATCCTCGGGGTCTGTTACGGAATGCAGCTCCTGGGACAGCTGGCGGGAGCGCGGATTGAGAGGGCGGGGCGGCGCGAGTACGGCAGGGCTAGCCTCGAGATCGCATCGGCCGACGGTCTCTTCGACGGTTTCGAGCCGGGCGAGAAGACGACCGTCTGGATGAGCCACGGGGATCATCTGACCGAACCGCCGCCCGGATACGAGGTGCTGGCTCGCACGAGCAGCTCGCCGGTGGCGGCCTTTGGCTCGGCCGAGCGCCGGATCTACGGGGTTCAGTTCCACCCGGAGGTGGCCCATACGGCGCGCGGCGAGGAGATCATCGAGAACTTCGTCTTCGGGATCGCCGGCTGCGCAGGGGATTGGACGCCCGGCTGCATCGTGGAATCCCAGGTGGAGAGCGTGAGGCGGCAGGCCGGCGACGATCGGGTGATCTGCGGTCTGTCCGGAGGGGTCGACTCGTCGGTGGCGGCCGCCTTGGTACACCGGGCGATCGGAGATCAGCTCACCTGCATCTTCGTGGACAACGGGTTGCTGCGGAAAGGCGAGCGGGTGTCCGTGGAGCGCGTTTTCGGCGAGCACTTCGGGATGCACCTGGAGGTCGTGGATGCGGCCGATCTCTTCCTCACTCGCCTCGCCGGCGTCACCGATCCCGAGGAGAAGCGGGTGAGGATCGGACATACGTTCATCGACGTGTTCGAGGAGGCCGCGCAGCGCGCGGGAGGCGCCAGATACCTGGTGCAGGGAACCCTGTACCCGGACGTGATCGAGTCGACCTCCGTGCGCGGTCCGTCGGCGACGATCAAGTCCCACCACAACGTGGGGGGCTTGAGGCCAAACATGCCGTTCGAGCTCATCGAACCACTGCGTGAGCTGTTCAAGGACGAGGTTCGTCAGGTCGGGCGCGAGCTGGGGCTTCCCGAGGAGATGGTGGGCCGTCATCCGTTCCCCGGGCCGGGCCTTGCCGTCCGGGTGCTCGGCGAAGTCAGCGAGGAGCGCCTCGAGGTGCTGCGCGAGGCGGATGCGATCTACCTGGACGAGATCCGAGCGGCAGGGCTCTACGACGACATCTGGCAGGCCTTCGCCGTCTTTTTGCCGGTGCGCTCGGTTGGGGTCATGGGGGATGCCCGAACGTACGAGAACGCCGTAGTTCTCCGCGCCGTCACGAGCCGCGACGGAATGACGGCGGACTGGTTCCCATTTCCGCACGATGTCCTCGGCCGGATCTCGAACCGCATCATCAACGAGGTGGAGGGGGTGAACCGGGTTGCCTACGACGTCTCCTCCAAGCCGCCCGCCACGATCGAGTGGGAGTGACGCGCAAGCCGGCCTGAAACGAGGAGGGTATCGGCGCCCATGGCCGACCTACGAGAAATCGTCGAGTGGCTGGACGATTACCTGGCGATCGAAGCCGTTCCCGATTATCCGGGCGCCTTCAACGGCCTCCAGGCCGAGAGCCGCTCGCCGATCGGGGTGGTGGCCTCGGCGACCGACGCCACCCTGGAGACCATCGAGGCCGCGGCGGAGGGCGACGCGCAGCTCCTGCTCGTCCATCATGGCCTGTTCTGGGGAGATCCTCTCCCGCTCACTGGTGTCACGTACCGGCGGGTGCGCGCCCTGTTCGACGCCGACATCGCCCTTTACAGCGCCCATCTGCCGCTGGATGTCCACCCGGAGGTGGGGAACAACGTCCTGCTGGCCGCGGCTCTGGATCTGACCGTCGAGGGTCGGTTCGGAACCTGGCAGGGGGAGCTGGACGTCGGCGTGTGGGCCACGGCGGACCTCCCGCTCGCGACGCTGACCGAACGTCTGCGCGCCGTTTGCGGATCGGAACCGCACGTCATCGCCGGCGGTCCCGGCCACGTGCGGCGACTCGGCATCGTGACGGGGGGAGGTGGCTCGCTGATCCGCCAGGCACATGACGAGGGTCTGGACACGTTCGTGACGGGCGAGGGCTCACACCATCACTACCACGAGGCGATGGAGCTGGGCCTGAACGTCGTGTTCGCCGGCCACTACGCGACGGAGACCTTCGGAGTGCGCGCTCTGGCGGCCAAGCTGGCCGAGGCGTTCGACCTGGAGTCGATATTCCTGGACCGCCCGACCGGCCTCTGAGGCCTTTCGGGATTTAGCGGGTCGCTGAACAACCCTGGCGGGTCAGCGACCTG
>JAUWDL010000399.1 GCA_030608825.1 Gemmatimonadales bacterium | reverse complement strand
GGTCGTCCTCGCCGACCACCCCGATGCAGGCTCCGCCGTGAGAAGCCTGGCCGAGAGCGGGATAATCATCGACCACAGGAAGGACCGGGTACGGCTCTCCCCACACTTCTACAACACGATCGAGGAGAACCGGCTCGCGGTGGAAGCCCTGGCCGCGTGCAGGCCGTGAGTCAGTGCTCCAGACCGATGACGCTGTACCCCTCCTCGTCACTGATCCATACCAGGTAGACGTTGGCGGGGCGGGGCCGCGGTGTCGCCGTAGGCCCCAACTTCTCGGCCCGGATGCGCAGCACGGCCAGCCGTTCGGCCGACACATCCGTGTATCCCGAAGAGGGCGTCTCCACGGCCGAGGCCGGCCGGCACGCGTCGGCCGCATCGGGCGGGGCCACGTGGAGCCTCGATGGGCCTGCACCGGGCGGGACGCTCGATCCCTTCCAGTGGCGCCCTCGACCCTCGTCCTTCAACTCCCACTCGTAGCGGGTGTCGGAATGGTATCGAGCCCCGGCGGCGATGCCGAGATCCTCGAACGACACGCCGAAGCCGGGGCCCGAGGCATCCGTGCAGTCGGCCAGGACGCCCTCGATCGGAGACACGCGGCCGAACCAGTAGTCCACCGTCTTGTCGCGCCGCGCGATGAGGATCGACGTGAGCGTGTCCGTGGCGCGCCGGTCGGGAAGCTCGCCGGCCTCGACCGCGGCGCGGATCTGTTCGTCGCTGAACCGCGCGACGATCTTGGCGCCCCAGTAGCCATCGGCGACCGTGGCCGATCGGAACGCCGCGTTCGGCCAGTTCGGCTTCCAAGCGCCGGGCCGGTAGCTGTCGACGGGCATCCAACCGATCGAGGGATCGATGATCTCGTACTCCTTCCCCTCCCAACCCACCGTGTAGAAGCCGAAGGTGGGCAGGCGGGCGAAGAAAGCCCAGACGTCGAAGTTGTATTCGGTGCCCTCTCTGGGATTGTGCGGGCGAACCGTGCCGCTGCCGAGCGTGGCCCCGAAGTCCTGCAGGTAGTGCCGCAGATAGCCGGGAGAGTCGATCCAGACGTCCATCGTGTTGGCGAATCGCATGTCGACGTGATTGGTCCAGGCGGAGACCACGTAGAGCCCCCGTAGCTCGCGTCTGTTCTGGTGCAGGTAATAGTCGTTCGGGTCGTCCTTGCGAGTGCCCCGGAAACGGAAGGGTCCCTTCGGCGGTCCGGGCACCAGCTTGCTGGCGATCGCACGGTAACGTCCGTCCGCCAGCGGGGCGGTGCGCTCGAGGACCTCCTGCACCTCTTCCTCCGTCGGCGAGCCCTCCGCCTCCGGGATCACGAGGGACGTGGCGTCGAAGGTCGCCAGATAATCCTCGGGCGTGTGGAAGCCCGCCGCCCAGAAGAGCCGGTTGGAGATCGTGTTCGCGGCGCTCGCCAGATAGAGGTTCTCGGGCGGGTCGAACTTGAACAGGTAGACATCGCCCTTGCCGTCCTCAACCCAGAGGCCGGGCGAGATTCCCGCGCCCTTCAGCCGCGTGACGGTGTAGGGGGGGTGGGGCCGGCCATCGAGAGAGGTCGGTCCGAGCCTCATCTCCTCCTCGGAGATATCGCGCCGCGTGATCCGGTGCTCGAACCACGCCGAGTTCACGACCTCGTCGAAGTGCGTGATGTTCAGCGCCTCGTTCCGGTAGATCCAGTCGTCCGGATCGAAGGGCTGCCCCAGCTCTCCCACCGTCGACTCCCGGATGAGGGGCCAGATCTCCGAGGGCTCCCTTTCCTCCGGTTCGTGGATCGGGAGCGTATCCGCATACGGGATCGGCTGCGGACGGAGCGCGAGCGGCGGAAGGCTGCCTCCTCGCGCGCATCCGGAGAGCGCCAGCGTCCCCAGGACGAAGGCCAGGGGCGCGGCCAGCGGCCGATCTCTGCCGTGCATCAGAAGTCCGAGACGAGGCGGAAGCCGAACCGGAAGCCTTCGTCGCCCCACGCGAAGGAGAAGTGGGCACCGGGACCATTCTGGGTGGCGAAACGAAGCCCGAAGCCCCAGTCGTTCCTGAAGTCCGTGATCTGGCTCAGGCTGGGCATCACCGTACCGGAATCCCAGAAGACGAACCATTCCGCGCGGGATCGATCCTGGAGCTCCCTCCAAGCCTCGAACCGCCACTCCACCGTCCAGGTGAGCCTGTCCCTGTCGCGGAAGCGGGCGGTCGTGAAGCCGCGCAGATCCTGATCGCCGCCAAGCTCCGCGAAGTAGTAGAAGGGCACGCCCTGTCCCCAGCCGGGATTGGTCTCAACGAGTGCGCGGAGAGCGAACGACTGGCGCTGGTTGAAGGGGATGTAGCCCTGCACCTCGCCCTGCAGGCGGAGAAAGTCGGAGTCGGTGGAACCGGTGCCTCCGTAGTAGAAGGCCTCGCCGATGAACCTGACGCCTCGCGGCTGCAGGATATCGATGTGCGTGAAGTCGACCGTCGCCTTCGTCCCCGCGACGACGTAGTTGACGACCTCGAGCGACCCGTAGAGAGAGTCAGGATCGAAGGTCTCGCGGATGTCGGGCAGGTCCTTGTTGTGCCCCAGGCC
>JAUWDL010000390.1 GCA_030608825.1 Gemmatimonadales bacterium | reverse complement strand
CGTCGTCGGTCATCCGCTGTTGGGGCTCGCCTTCCTGACGCTCGCCCTCGCTGCGTTCTTCATCGTGGAAGGCATCATCAAGCTCTTCTATGCCTTCCAGGTGCCCGTCGGACGAAGCTGGCTCGTGCTCGGCGGGATCGTGGCGCTCCTGCTGGGCATCCTCCTCTGGCGGCAGTGGCCCTTCTCCGGGATCTGGGCCGTGGGCACGCTCGTCGGCGTCCACTTCCTCTTCGACGGGTTTTCCCTCCTGGGCTCGGGAGCCGACGAAGCGTAGCCTGGCAGCGTCGGCCAAGGAATCGAAGGATCTGAGCCGATGGCAGAAGAGACGATCTTCAGCAGGATCGCGGCGGGCGAGATCCCGGCGGAGATCGTCTATCAGGATGAGGCGGTCACCGCGTTTCGGGACATCAACCCTCTCGCCCCTACCCATGTCCTGGTCGTTCCCAACCGGGTGATCCCGGCCATGACGGACGTCACGCCCGAGGACGAGCCCGTTCTCGGGCGTCTGCTCGCCGCCGCGGCGAGGATCGCGGAGGATGAGGGCTTATCGGAGGACGGCTACCGGCTGATCGTGAACTGCGGGTCTCACGGCGGTCAGGAGGTGCCGCACCTCCACCTGCACCTGCTCGGAGGCCGGCCGCTGGGGCCGATGCTGACGGAGTAGCCCGCTGGGCCAGCCGGGGCAGCTGGGGCCGATACTGGCGGAGTAGCTACCAGGCGATCCCGTAGTCCTCCCCGTGGTGGCTGGAGCCGCCCCACATCGTGCCGTGCTCGCGGTCGAAGTAGATCGCGTTGATCGGGCCCGACGTGCGCTCTCTGAACTCCAGGTCGTAACCCATCTCGCGGAGCTCCGCCCGGACCCAGGGCGGAACGTCGTTCTGGAGCAGGAGCCGGCCGGGCTCGGAGGGGTGGTCCCGGAAAGACCCCTTCATCTGGTAGCTGTTGATGTTCGGGGCCTCCGCCGCCTCCTGAACGTTCATCTCCCACTCGACGATGTTCAGGAGGAACTGGAGCAGATTCTGATCCTGGGTATCACCGCCCTGCACCGCGAAGGAGAGGAAGGGCGAACCGTCTTTGAGGGCCATCGCCGGGGTCAGCGTCGCCCGTGGCCGCTTGCCGGGCTCGATCACGTTGAAGGGGTTCTCCTCTTCGCGCAGCACGAAGCTCTGGGCGCGCTGGCTGACACCGACGCCCGTACGGCCGGCGATCACCGCGGGGATCCACCCGCCGCTCGGCGTGATCGAAACGACCCAGCCCTCGGCGTCGGCCGCCTGGATCGACGTCGTCCCCAGGTTGAAGGTCTCTTCCAACTCCTCAAACGCCGTGACCGGTTCCTCGACCTCCTGCCGCTCCAGGAGCTCGAGGTAGGGGTTCGTGCCGCCCTGGTACGGGTAGGGGTCGCCGGGCCCGACGTCCGGGTCGTTGCGCTCCCAGTCGATCTGGCCTGCCCGGTCCCTGGCGTACTCCTTCGAGAGCAACCCGACCATCGGCTCATCGGGCGGGAAGTAGGGGTCTCCGTAGTAGAAGTCCCGGTCCGCGAAGGCGAGGTTCATCGCCTGGTAGAGCGCATGGATGTAGCGGGCGCTGTTGTAGCCCATGGCCTCGAGGTCGAAGTTCTCGAGGATGTTCAACGCCTGGAGCATGACCGGGCCCTGCACCCACGAGGTCAGCTTGTAGACCTCGATCCCCTTGTAATCGGTCTTGACCGGCTCCTCGATGTAGACCTGCCACCGGTCCAGATCCTCCATCGTGACCAGGCCGCCCTGCTCCTGGAGACCGCGCACGTACTCCTCGGCGATGTCCCCGCGGTAGAAGCGGTCGTAGGCCGCGTAGATCGCATCCTTTCGGCTCTTGCCGTCCGCCAGCGCCTGGGCCTCCGCCTCCGTCAGCTTGCGCAGCGTGACCGCCAGGTCCGCCTGCTTGAAGAGCTGACCCGGCACCGGCGGCTCCCCATCGTTGGGCAGGAAGACGGTCCGGGAATAGGGCCAGCCCTCGATATCCTCCCGGCCGCTCTCGATGCGTCTGATCGCCTGGGCCTCGATCGGGTATCCGTCGGCCATCTGGATCGCCGGCTCGAGCACGTCGGCCAGGCTCAGCGTCCCGTACTCGGCGAGCATCACCAAGAGGCCGCCCGGAGTTCCCGGCGTGACCGCCGACAGCGGTCCGAGGTCCGGAGGATAGTCGTAGCCCAGCTCCTTGAAGAACCCGGGCGTCGCCCCGGTGGGTGCCACACCCAGCGCATTGATGCCCACGACCTTGCCGGCGGTGGGATCAAAGATCAGCGCCTGAGTCTCTCCGCCCCAGGCGAGGACGTCCCACATCGTCGCGGTCGCCGCCAGCATCGCACATGCGGCGTCCACGGCGTTGCCTCCGTTCTGGAAGGTCATCGCGCCGGCCGTGGCGCCCAGCGGCTTGCCGGTGATGGCGACCCAGTGGGCGCCCTGGAGCGCGGGCTTGGCCGTCTGCTGAGCCTCGGACGGCCGCGCCGTGATGCCGAGAAGGAGCGTGATCCACGCGATGAGCGAGGCGAAGCGAGAGAGGCGGCTGAGAGCGCGCACGGTACCTCCTGTCATGCGGGTGATCGCGACC
>JAUWDL010000352.1 GCA_030608825.1 Gemmatimonadales bacterium | reverse complement strand
GTACGACCTCGTGCTCCATCCGACGCACCTGTGGCTGACGATCCACGAGTCGATCGGCCATCCGACGGAGCTCGACCGCGCCCTCGGCTACGAGGCCAACTACGCCGGCACGAGTTTCCTCGCGCCACCGGCCGAGGTGCTGGGAAAGCTCCGGTATGGGCCCGACTTCATGCAGATCGTCGGCGAGAGGACCTCGCCCAGCGGGCTGGCCAGCATCGGCTGGGACGAGGAGGGCGTCAAGGCCGACGAGTGGCCGATGATCAAGGACGGCATCTTCGTCGACTACCAGACCACCCGGGAGCAGGTGGCCTGGATCTCGGATCTTACCGGCGTGACCCGCAGCCACGGCTGCTCCCATTGTCAGACCTGGGCCCACATCCCCTTCCAGCGGATGCCGAACATCAACCTGCTGCCCGCCGAGGAGGAGATCTCGGAGGAGGACATGATCGGGGCCACCGACGATGGGATCTACATCGAGAGCCGCGGCTCCTACTCGATCGATCAGCAGCGGTACAACTTCCAGTTCGGCGGCCAGGTCTTCTGGGAGATCAAGGGCGGGAAGAAGACGAGGATGCTGAAGGACGTGGCCTACCAGGCCCGGACCACCGATTTCTGGAACGCCATGGACATGATCGGCGGGCCGGAGACCTACTACGTGGGCGGGAGCTTCTACGATGGGAAGGGCCAGCCGGGCCAGGTGAACGCCGTCTCCCACGGCTGTCCGGTGTCACGCTTCCACCAGATCAACGTCCTCAACACCGGCGGGCAAGGGCGACGGGCGCGCAGGGAGTAGCGCCGCGCCGGCCTAGGCTCATGAGGCGCCACGCCAGTCCGGCCCCATGACGTTTCAGATTGCGCTCGTCTTCGCGATTCTGCTCGTCTGTCTCATCCTCTTTATCGGGGGATGGATTCGCATCGACCTGGTCGCGCTGCTGGTGCTCGCCGGCCTGGCGATCAGCGGCCTCGTGACCCCGCGCGAGGCTCTGTCGGGGTTCAGCAATCCCGCGGTCATCACCGTCTGGGCCATGTTCATCCTGAGCGGGGGCCTGACCCGCACCGGCGTCGCCGGGATGCTGGGCGAGCAGGTCGTGCGGGTCGCCGGCCGGGGCGAGTTTCGGCTCGTCCTCGTGATTATGCTGACCTCCGCCTTCCTCTCCGCGTTCATGAACAACGTGGGGGTGGCCGCCCTCCTGCTGCCCGTGGTCATGGACATCTC
This sequence comes from Gemmatimonadales bacterium, assembly GCA_030608825.1. GTDB lineage: Bacteria > Gemmatimonadota > Gemmatimonadetes > Palauibacterales > Palauibacteraceae. The sequence goes on along the minus strand of JAUWDL010000352.1, from coordinate 1,542 downwards.
GCGAAGCACCGGGACCGCGCCGTCGAGGCTCCTCATGCCTCTCGCCTACGCGTCGCTGCTCGGCGGCCTCACCACTCTCATCGGAACCCCTCCCAACATCCTGGTCGCGGAAGCGCTGAGCGATGAGGGGCTTCGGCCGTTCGGCCTCTTCGACTACACCCCGGTCGGGGGCGTCGCGATGCTCGCGGGGATCGCGTTCATGGCGCTCATCGGCCGGCGGCTGCTCCCGGCCCGTGATCCGGCGACGGCATCCGGGGCCGCGGCCGCCGCGGCGGGAGCCGATGTCGGGGTGGGCGGCCCGGCCGCCCCCGACCTGGAAGAGCTGTACGACCTACACGAGGAGCTTTTCACGATCCCCGTCGGCCCGGGCTCCCAGCTCGCGGGCCGACGGCTCGCGGAGAGCCGGCTGGGAGCGGCGCTGGACCTCAACGTCGTGGCGATCATCCGAGACGGGCAGACGAGGTTCGCTCCCGGTTCGGACGAGATCCTGATGTCCGGCGACCGGCTTCTCGTCCAGGGCCGACCGGAGCGTCTGGCGGAGTTCCGGGGCGCCCGAGGGCTCGAGGTTGCCGAGGACGACCTGGCGATGGAGCGGTTGACCTCCGCCGATGTGGAGGTGGCCGAAGCCCGACTGGCGCCGGGATCGCCGCTCGTGGGCCGTGCTTTGCGCCAGATCGACTTTCGCGAGCGGTTCGGCGTCAACGTGCTCGCGATCGAGCGGGAGGGGGCCGGGGACAGCGCGCCCCGTCCGGATGTTCCCCTGCATGCCGGTGACCGTCTGCTGATCCAGGGTCCGTCGGCGCGAGTAGAGGCGCTGCGCGCCGATCCCGGCTTCGAGGTGTCGGCCGTGGAGCAGGAGCGGCTGTACCGGCTGGCGCAGCGGCTGTTCGCGGTGCGCGTCCCGCCCGACTCCGTCCTGGCGGGCAAGTCGCTGGCGGAAAGCAGGCTCGGAGGGGCGTTCGGGCTCTCCGTCCTCAGCATCGTGAGGGAGGGTGAGGTCCTGCCGATGCCGGAACCGGGTGAGGAGGTGAAGGCGCGGGACACGCTGATCGTGTCCGGCCGCCCCGAGGATATGGAGGCGATGGAGTCGCTTCGTGAGCTCGAGGTGGAGCGCGCCGGCGCCGGGGGCATGGAAGCGCTTCGATCGGAGCGGGTCGGACTCGTCGAGGCCGTTCTCTCCCCGCGCACGACGCTGGCGGGCTCGAGCCTTCGTCAACTTCATTTTCGGGAGAAGTACGGCCTGACCGTGCTCGGGATCATGCGCCAGGGAGAGGTTCTCCGCACGGGAGTGCCGGACATCTCGCTCCGCTTCGGCGACGCCCTGCTCCTCTACGGCCCGACCGAGAAGCTCAGGCTCCTAGGGGCCGAGCCCGACTTCATCGTGCTGACCCGCGCCGCCCAGGAAGCGCCGCGCACGGCGAAAGCCCCGGTGGCCGTAGCGCTCATGGCGCTGGTGATCGTTCCCGTTCTTCTGGGGTGGATTCCGATCTACATCTCGGCGGTGGCAGGCGCCTCGCTGATGGTGCTGGCGGACTGCCTGAC
>JAUWDL010000169.1 GCA_030608825.1 Gemmatimonadales bacterium | reverse complement strand
GGGCTCTTCCAGACCCGAGGTGGGCCCTAGGAAGTAGCCGTGATCGATCGCCAGCATCAGCGTCCGGCCGGTCTCCGGCCGGAAGATCCGGCTCAGCCGGTTCTTCATTCCCCAATCCATCTCGTCAGTCCTCCATCTCGGGCGAGTACTCGCCCTTTCGGGCGGCCGCCGTGAGCTTGGCCCGCTTGTAGAACGCCTCCTTCGCCGCCTCCACGTTGGCCTCTTCGCCGCCCCACACGGCCAGCGGCGAGGCCTGGAGACCGCGCCCGAACGAAAAAGTGAGCTCCCACGGGCCGCGATCGACCAACTCGTTCATCGCGTTGAGGTTCACCGTGGCTTCCACGTCGCTCTGGCCGCCCGAGAGGAAGGCGATCCCCGGAACGGCCGCCGGCACGGTGCGCATGAACGCCGTGACCGTCGCCTCGGCGACTTCCTCCGGGGACGCACGGTCCGACGCGTTCTTGCCGGAGAGCACCATGTTCGGTTTGAGAACCATCCCCTCGAGGATGACACCCTGGGAATCCAGCTCGGCGAACACCCGGTTCAGGGTGGCCTCCGTGACGTCGAAGCAGGCCTCGATGTCGTGGTCTCCGTCCATCAGGACCTCCGGCTCGACGATCGGGACGAGATCGGCCTCCTGGGAGAGCGCGGTGTACCGCGCCAGGGCATGTGCGTTCGCGTCGATGCAGTACTGGGTCGGGATCGCGTCACCGATAGTGATCACCCCCCGCCACTTCGTGAAGCGCGCGCCCAGCTCCCGGTACTCGTTGAGCCGGCCGCGCAGGCCGTCGAGCCCGTCGGTGATCTTCTCGTCCGGCGAGCTCGCGAGGGGGTTCGTGCTCTTGTCGACCTTGATCCCTGGAATCACGTCCTCGCTCTCGATGATCTCGACGAAGGAACGGCCGTCGCCGGCCGACTGTCGGATCGTCTCATCGAAGAGGATCACGCCGCTGATGAACTCGCCGAAGCCCTGGGTGGTGAAGAGGAGCTGGCGCCAGCGACGCCGATTGTCCTCGGTGTTCTCGGCCCCGATGCTGGCCAGGCGCTTGGCGATTGTGCCCGTGCTCTCGTCGGCGGCGAGGATTCCCCTTCCCGGCCCGACCATCTCCATGGCCGTCTCGATGAGTCTGACTACATCCATGTCGCCCTCCATCCTTACGATGCAATATCCAATCGGCGTGCCTGTCGATCCGGGCAGGGCCGGATGCGGGCCGCGATGCCGTCCGCTGAATCTGGCGTCAGGTCCGGGCTAAGGAGATTACTGCGGAGGCCCGAAAAGAAAAAGGCGGACCGGAACGCGACGGGTCGACCGCGGTAGTTAGCTTCCACTGCATCGAAGGGTGATTAGACATGGGGAACGCATGAAGATGAAGATCCGCGTCACCAAACGGCTACTATCGCTATCCGCCGCCGCGGCCGCTCTAACGGCCACGGCCGCTCAGCCGGCGCCTCTGCGGGCGCAGGGCACGTCTGCCGAGCTGGAGGCCGGAGGCCGCGTCGAGACCGTCAAGGTCGCCCCCGGCGCTCCGCTGCGCGTGGGCATGGGCGACACTCTCGCCGTGAGCCTGGACTTCCTGGACGATCAGGGAGCGGAGGTTCGGGGATTCCGCTGGGGCTTCCAGTTCTCGCCACCCATCGTGGGCGCGAGGCCGGACCGTGCCCGGGGTCAGGGCGCGTTCCAGATCTGGGGGATGAAACCGGGTCGCAGCTCGCTCCAGGTCGGAGTGCTCGTCACCGATGACGAGGGGAACCCGGTTCCCGAGATCATCGAGCAGATAGAGGTGGCGATCGAGGATTGGCCGGTGGCGCGGGTCGAGATCGAGCCGCCCGCCTTCGAGGCGTATTCGGGCACGAGCTTCGAGCTGGCCGCTCGGGCGATCACGACCCAGGAGATGATCCACGCGACGGCCCGGCCGCTGTGGCATTCCGAGACGCCGGCCGTGGCCACTGTGACCTCGACGGGGGTGGTGACCCTTCTGGGTCCCGGCACCGCACGGCTCACGGCGGGCGTGGGCGGTGCCTCCGATGAGATCTCGCTCGAGGTCGTCGAGAACCCGGTGACCGAGGTCCGCGTGACCCCGGCGGCTGGGTCGGTTCGTACCGGCGAAGTGATTCGTTTCGAGATCACGGCGCTGGATGCGGCCGGGCGCCCGGTCTCGGACGCGGCACTCAGCTACGCGGTTCAGGCGATTCCATCCGCGCCGACCCCCGGGGCCACGATATACGAGGACGGCGCCTTCGTGGCGGAGCTCCCGGGGTCGTACCGCGTGTTCGCATCGGCGGGCACGGCAAGCGCTTCGGCCGTCGTCGAGGTGGCGCCGAGGCCGAAGCCGACCCCGGTCGAGCTCATGGGACGGGGGAGCAATCCCTCATCCGCCAACAGCGACCTCTGGGTGTTCACCGGCGTGGACGGCCGTGACTACGCCTACCTGGGGACGATGCCATCGGGGGGCGGCGAGCGCCTCTATGTATGGGACGTGACCGATCCGACCGACGTGGTGCTCTCCGACTCGGTCGCGATCGACGCCCGCCGCGTCAACGACGTCAAGGTGAGCGATGACGCGACCTGGGCGGTCGTCACCCGCGAGCAGAACAGCGCCCGCGGCAACGGGATCGTGGTCCTGGACCTGAGTGATCCGGGTCATCCGACGGTGCTCTCCGAGCTCACGGAGAACCTCACGGCCGGCGTCCACAATGTCTGGATCAACGGCGATGTCGTGTACGCCGTGAACGACGGCACGAACGCCCTGCACATCCTCGACCTGTCCGATCCCGCGAACCCCGCTCACGTCGGCATCTGGGAGGTACGGCCGGGCGAGGAGGACAAGACGCTCCACGACGTCTGGGCGCAGGACGGACTGGCCTATCTCTCCTACTGGGATGACGGGCTGGTCATCGTCGACGTCGGCGCCGGGATCAAGGGCGGGACGCCCACCGAGCCGCAGTTCGTCTCGCAGATCAAGTACCGGGTCGACCACGGAGAGGAATACGGCAACACGCACACCGCCTTCCGGTACGGAGACTATGTCTTCGTCGGCGACGAGATCTTCGGCTGCAGCGCCTGCATCAACGGGCCCCGCGGCTACATCCACGTGATCGACGTCTCCGACATCGAGAACCCCGTGGAGGTCGCGAAGTACGAGGTGCCCGAGGCGGGCGCCCACAACGTCTGGGTCGAGGACGACATCCTCTACGTCGCCTACTACCAGAGCGGCTTACGGATCGTGGACGTCTCCGGCGAGCTTCGAGGCGACCTCTACCGACAGGGCCGGGAGATCGGATCCTACCACACGGCCGGCAAGGAAGAGGACGCCTACACGCCCAACCAGGCGTTCGCCTGGGGGCCGCACCCGCACAAGGGCAACATCTTCGTGAGCGACAACAACAGCGGGCTGTGGGTGCTCCATCACGAGCCCCCGCGGGCGCTGGTTCCGTGACCCTGCGCGCGAGCGGCCGGTGCCCCGATTCGGGAATCGGCAGACGCCTGAGCACGACAGCGGTGGCGGCGCCAGTCGTGGCAGCAGTGCTCGCGGTGTCGGCGTTGGTCGTGCCCGGTAGCGCGGCGCTGGCACAGACCGAGCACTCGACCGAGAGCTCCGAAGGCACCGTAGCGAGCTCGCCCACGCAGGCGCCGGAGGCGAACTACTGGGTCTACGTGGCGAACGAGGCGTCCGACGCCGTCTCGCGCGTCCGCTTCGGCCCGGACGGCCTGGTCGTGGAGCGCTCGATCGAGGTCGGCATCCGCCCCGCGGACATCGACGGCGCGCACGGTGTGACCGTCTCGCCTGATGGGCTCTACTGGTACGTGTCGGTGGCGCACGGCACGCCCTTCGGACAGGTGTGGAAGTACACCGCCGGCAGCGACCAGCTGGTGGGCAAGGCGGCGGTCGGCATGTTCCCGGCCACGATGGCGGTCACGCCGGATGGGCTCTCGCTCTTCGTCGTCAACTTCAACCTGCACGGGAACCCGGTCCCCAGCTCGGTCTCTGCGATCTTCGCCACGGGGATGCAGGAGCTGGCCAGGATCGAGACGTGCGTGAAGCCTCACGGAAGCACGATCAACCGTGCCGGCACCCTGCACTATTCCGCCTGCGTAGGGAGCGATCAGATCGTCGAGATCTCGGTGGATGATCTGGCCGTGACGCGCCGCCTGCTCATGACGCCCGGCGAGGAGCGTCTGCTGGCCTCCAGCGAGGAACCCTCCGAGGGAGCCCCACGGTGCAAGCCGACGTGGGTGGCGATCTCGCCGGACGATCGGCAGCTGTACGTGGCCTGTAACGGGAACCAGGAGGTGCTCGAGATCGACGCCGCCGACCTTCAGGTCACACGCCGCTTCCCGACCGGAAAGGGCCCGTACAATCTGGCCGTCAGCCCGGACGGGAGGTACGTGGTCGTTACGCTCAAGGGCCAGGGCTCCGTGGCCATCATCGATCGCTGGAGCGGCGAGGAGCGCCGAGTCGACGCCTCGCAGGCGGTGACACACGGGGTCGTCGTCTCGCCCGACTCGCGCTACGCCTTCGTCTCCAAC
>JAUWDL010000165.1 GCA_030608825.1 Gemmatimonadales bacterium | reverse complement strand
CCTGAGGAGTTCGGTGCCGGTATGCGGGCCTGCTACGCCGGCTCTTTCGCGGCGGTCGACATCGCCGAGGAGGGACCACGCGGGTATGTGGTCGCGGATGTGGAGAGCGGGGCACCTCCTCGCGTGCGCCACGTCAGCTCGGGGGTGCGCGAGGTCATTCGGCTGGGAGACGTGGATGTCGGTGCCTGTCCCGACGAGCTCGCGGTGGCCGAGCTGCTCAGAGAGAGAGCTCCCGAGGCGAGCATTCCCGTGGCTCGTCTGGTGGGGGAGCCCGCCTTCCCGCTCGATGTCGAGATCGTCCGATTCGATCTGGAGGAGCGCTACGGCTGTGTCCGCGTCGAGGACGCGACCCGTTTCTACGCGTCCTCGAGGCTGGCCGAGATCGCGCAGGAGCCGACGGTCGCGGGCCACGCCGCCCGCCTCGGGCTGAGTCGGGTCGGCGAGGCGGATGACGCCGAGGAGAGGATCGAGGCGGAGCGAGCCCTGCGGATCGCGCTCCGAAGCCTCGGCGTGACATGAGCGGAGATCTTCGCCTCGAATCCATCGACCTGGATTACGGGTGCCTCCACGGCCGTCAGAGGTTCCCCGGGACGAACGAGCCGACGGTGGTCGTGGGATCGAACGGCTCGGGGAAGTCCACCCTCATCGAAGCGGTCGTGCGTACGCTGTTCGGCTTCAACCGGAGGGAGCCCGATGCGCGCCTAATGCAGGAGCGCCGTCGGCCCTGGAAGGGCGGGAGGTTCCGCGCCGTTCTCCTCCTCGAGGACGCGGAAGGCCGCCTGGCCGTCGAGCGGGACTTCGAGACGAACGACGTGGTGGTCAGCCGGCCCGCCGGCGGAGAGGAGCTGTACCGTGGTGAGGCGAATCCGGCCGCGCCATCGAGCTCGGACCAGCGGGCATACCGGGAGCTGCTGCAGAGCGTTGTCGGTCTCGTCGAATTGGAGGATTACGAGCGCACCGCCTGCATCCGGCAGGGGCACATGTTCGAGACGGAGTTGACGCAGGACCTGCTTCGTATCGCCGCCGGAGGGCATGCCGACGTGGAGGCCGCTGGAGAGAGCGTTCGCGGCCGTTACCATGAGCTCACCCTGGAACCGATCAACGCCGAGGAACGACAGAGGCGAAAGAAGGGGCGGGTGGAGCGGCTGGCGGCCGAGCTCGATGAGCTCGAGAGCGGGATCGCGGCCGTACGCCGGTCGGAGGCGGAGCGCTCCCCGCTGCTGGCGGCGCTCGAGGCGGCCGAGGGGGAGCTGATCGAGCTGCGCCAGCGCGTCCGGCGTCTGGAGCGCGAGCATGCAGCTCTCTCTCGGCTGCGCGTGCTGGAGGAGCGAGAGGAGGCATCGCTTCAGCGGATCCGGAGGCTCGAGGACGTTCAGAAGGACCTTCGCGAGGCGATCTGGAAGGCGGAATCCGCCGCTGATGAGACGGGGAAACGCCCGTTCCCCGAGGCGTATCCCGAGGACTACCTGGAGAGGCTCGCGGCGCTGGAGGAGGGGCTTTGGCCGCGCCTGCAGGAGCTCCAAGCCGCGCGTGACGCCCGGAGCGCCGTCACGGATGCCGCGGGCGGGGCTCAGCCCTCGGGCAAGGCGGGCGGCCTGGTGCTGGGTGGCGTGCTGCTGGCCGCTGGAGCGTCTGCCGTAGGCGTCGGTGAGGGGACGCTGCGGGTCCTCGGCCTCGTCGCTGCCCTGGCCGGAACGGCGATCCTGATCAGGGGGCTTCGGGGTCGCGTGGGACGCCGTCGGGCCGAGGACTCCGCGACCCTCGAGCTGACTCGAATCGACTCGGAGATCGAGGTGCTCGGGCGGCGTGTCGAAGAAAAGCTGGCCGGCCTGCCGGCCGCAGGTGACATATCGCCGGAAACCCTCCCGGAGAGGCGTCGGGAATTCGCGGTGTTTCGATCGGCCCTGGATCATGCAGCAGATGCCGAGCGGCGGCTGGCCGACGCTCAGCGAAGGACCGAGAGGGCGCTCGCTTCCCGAGAAGGCGAGGAGGCACGGGTTCGAGCGGAGCCGGGTGTAGACGATGCGTCAGGTGGGATCCAGGCTGCTCGAGCCCTCTTGTCGTCCCTGGAAGCCGCGCTCTCATCGGAGCGAAACGACGCTCTGGCGCCCACGCGACTGGAGCTGGAGCGTGAGAGGTCGGAGGTCGAGGAGCTACCGGAGGATGCGCGTGCGGCGTTCCGGAAGACGGATTTCGAGATGGAGGAGAAGCGGCAGGAGTTGACCTTGAAGGAGGCCGAGGAGCGGGATCTGCGAGAGAGGTTCCTCTCCATCCCACGACCCGATGAAAGCTCGTTGGCGCTGGAAGGACGGCTCGGAGCCCTGAGGGCCGCTCTCGCGGAAGCGAGGCGGGAAGCGGGCGCGTACCGCCGTGCGCATGGCCTCCTCGGCGACGCGTACGAGGAGTTTCGCGAGACGGACCAGGAGCGGCTTCTGCGCCACATCAACGCACATCTCACGGTGCTGGGGGATCGGAAGATGGGCCCCGTCGTGGCGCCGGACGACCTGGACTCCGCCCTGCTGATGTACGGCGGTCGCCCTCTCGCGCTCGCCTCTCCTCCGCTCAGCTACGGGGAGCTGCACGTGGCGCTTTTCGCGGTCCGGATTGGAGCGGCCGATTTCCTCGCGGGCATGGCCGTACGGTTGCCGCTGATCGTGGACGATCCCTTCGTGCACCTCGACGCCGACCGAGCGGCGGAGATCTGGGACGTCCTCTGCACGATCGCGCGAGAGCGGCAGGTGATACTGACCACGCAGGACCGCCTGGTCCTCGAGCACCTCGGGATTCGTCCGGATCTCGACCTGGATGGTCCCAGTCGGGCCGCTTCGGCGCAGATGGAGCTTCCGGTCGGCGGGTTGGGCTAGGTGGTCGGGCTGGATCGAAAGGCCCCTTAGGGGCCGAGTCGCTCGACCGGCGTCAACCGGCCTGCTAGGGCAGAAGCTGTCCGTGCCAGCTGGAGTTCGCGGGGAGTTCCCATCGGCCCGCGCGCAGCTCGCCCAGCCGTCCCACGGTCAGGTCGAAGACGACGGTTCGGCCACTCACGTCGCCGCTCGTCGCCAGCTCCCGGAACTCCCTCCTGCTCGCGAAGCGGATCTCCTCGCCGTCGCGGTACCAGACGGGTGATCCGCTTACGAGGTCCACGCCAAACTCGCTTTCCAGCTGCCGCACGTGGCCCATCAGCGCATCGATGGAGCAGCCTGACGCCGCCGCTCGCCGCTCGTCGACGGCGATGATCAGGAAGCGGTCGTAACGCCATTCGAATGCGGCTGCCAGCTCCTCGCCGTGCGCCGCCCACCCCTCCAGGAAACGCGCTGTCTCCCCGTCCAGGCGCGACGCCTCCTCTGCGGCGAGCGGTCGGCTGGCGCCGAAGATCCAGAGTCGTGCGTCGTCCGGGAGGTCGCCAACGGAAGGTCGACTGGCGGTACCTCTATCGCTCGAGGCCACTACTCGTACCTCAGGGCCACGATCGGGTCCAGCTTCGCCGCTCGCCGAGCCGGCCACATGCCGAAGAAAAGCCCGACGGAGGCGGAGAAGAGCACGGCGAGCATGATCGCGCTGCCGGAGACCGCCGTATTCCAGTTGGCGAGGTTCGCGAGGAGGCTCGAGCCGGTCACGCCGACGACGATGCCGAGCAGTCCTCCGACCAGACAGAGAACGAGCGCCTCCAAAAGGAACTGCATCAGGACGTTTCGCCGCGTCGCCCCCATCGCCTTGCGGATGCCGATCTCGCGCGTGCGCTCGGTGACGGAGACGAGCATGATGTTCATGATCCCGATCCCGCCGACCAGCAGGCTCACGGCGGCGATGCCGGCCAGCAGGAAGGAAAAGGTCCGGGTCGTCTCCTCCTGCGTGCCCATGAGCTCGGCGCGGTCCTGGATCCAGAAGTCGTTCTCATCCCCAACGCGAAGACGGTGCTGGCGACGCAGAATCTCCTCGATCTGGCCCATCGCGAAAGACATGGATGTGGCGTCGGCTACCTCGACGTTGAACGATGAGAGGCGGTCCGTGCCCATCAGCCGGAAGCGAGCCGTCTCGAGCGGCACGTATATCTGCTCGTCGTAGTTGAACCAGCTGAAGCTGCCCTTCTCCTCGAGCACGCCCACGACCTCGAACGTGATGTTGCGGATCCTGATCTTCTGTCCGACGAGCTGCTCGGCGCTGGAGTTGAGGGTCGCGGGGATCGCCCCGCCGAGGACCGCGACCCGGCGACGGCCCTCGTTCTCCTGATCATCGAAGAAACGGCCCAGCGCGAGCGCGTACCCGTTGATCTCCGCGTACTGAGGGCTCGTTCCGACGACGCGCAGGTTTGCGTTCGTGGCGCCGGATTCGATCTGAAGGTTGGAGCGCATCTCGGGTGCGGTCCCCACCACCGATGGCGCACCCGTCAAGACGGCTTCGGCGTCCTCGGGCGTCAGTTCCGACGTGGCCCCCGACCTCACCCCGTGAAACCAGAGCTGCCCGGGCCTCACCGTGAGGACGTTGGTTCCCAGGCTGGCGATCTGCTGCTGTACGGCCCGCTGGGCTCCCTCACCGAGCGCCACCATGGCGATCACGGCGGAAACGCCG
>JAUWDL010000009.1 GCA_030608825.1 Gemmatimonadales bacterium | reverse complement strand
GGTCGCCGATCGCGGACTGAAAGTCGATCGCGTCGCCCAGCGCCAGCAGACCCGGAAGGTCGCGGGTTCCGTAATCCTCGTAGATCCGTGCCGTGCCGGCCCAGCGCTCCTGCCCCCAGCTCACCGACAGCGGACGCAGCTCGTCGCGCGCCGCGCGCCGCACGTAGAGGAGCCCCAAGCCCTTGGGCGCCTGAAGCCATTTGTGGGGGCTGGCCGCGTAGAAATCTACCTCCGAGCTCGCCAGGGCGATCGGCAGCATGCCCACGGTCTGGGCGCCGTCCACCGCCACGTACTGGACGCCGCGGTCGTGTGCCGCCATGGCCAGCTCGCGCAGCGGATGCCGCAGGCCCACGACGTTGTCCACGTGCGGGAAGACCAGGACCCGCGTCCGGGGGCCGACTTCCCCCATATGGAGCTCGACGACATCGGCCGCGCTCAGCGAGGGCACCTCCGAGACCGGGAACTCGAATCGGCGGACCGAGAACCCTCGCGACTCCGCGCAGTGATCCCAGCAGATGCTGGCTCCGGGATGGTTCAGGGTGCTGAACAGCACCTCGTCGCCGGGGCCGAGAGGCAGGCCGGCCGCCAGGACGTTGAAGCCCTCGGTCGTGTTGTGGATGAGCGCGAGATCCTCGGGCCCGCAGCCCACGAACGCCGCCGCCTTTTCGCGAACCGCTTCACGCGGCTCCTCCCACGCGCCTCCCCACATGTAGAGCCACGGATTTTCCTCGCAGACGTCCAGGTAGGTCTTGTGGGCTTTCTGAACCGCCTTGGGGACGGTCCCGATGGAGGCGTGGTTCAGGTAGACGACGCCGGGGCCGAGCAGATACTCCTCCCGGAAGTCCCGGCGGCCCGCGACCCCGGTCCCCGACCGATCCCCCGCGGCGGTCGTCGAGACCCGCTTCATGCTGGCCCCCAAGAGCCGGTCGGCCTCGATGAGGCGACCGACGCTGGCGGCGCCCGCGAGGGTCGCGAGCTGGCCCAGGAACGCCTTTCGGTGACTCATATGCCGTTCGTTGCGGACCCCATGTGACCTGGCTCGAGCGCTCCTACGTCTCCGTGTCCGAGTCCTCGTCTGCGCCCGCGATCGACTTCCGCATCTGTGTATCACTGGCGATGTTACGGTACTTCATATAATCCATAATCCCGATATTGCCGCTCTTGAACGCCTCGGCGATCGCCAGAGGAACCTGAGCCTGCGCCCGGACCACCTCGGCCTTCATCTCCTCGACCAAGGCCTTGTTCTCCTGCTCCGCCGCCACAGCCATGGCACGCCGCTCCTCGGCCTTCGCCTGGGCGATCCGCTTGTCCGCTTCCGCCTGGTCGGTCTGAAGCTCCGCGCCGATGTTCTTGCCCACATCCACATCGGCGATATCGATGGAGAGGATCTCGAAGGCCGTCCCGCTGTCGAGGCCCTTCGCCAGCACCGTCTTCGAGATGTTGTCGGGGTTCTCGAGCACCGCCTTGTGGGATGCGGCCGAGCCGATCGTGCTCACGATCCCCTCTCCGACGCGCGCCAGAATCGTCTCCTCGCCGGCCCCTCCGACCAATCGGTTGATGTTCGCTCGGACCGTAACGCGAGCTAGGGCGATGAGCTGGATGCCATCCTTGGCCATCGCGGCGACCTTGGGAGTCTGGATGACCTTCGGGTTCACTGAAACCTGCACCGCGTCGAGCACGTCACGGCCGGCGAGGTCGATCGCCGCGGCCTGCTGGAAGTGGAGCTCGATGTTGGCCTTGTCGGCCGAGATCAGCGCAAGCACGACCCGGTGCAGTTCGCCGCCGGCCAGGAAGTGTGCCTCGAGCTCGTCGATGTTGAGCTTGAGCCCGGCCTTGGTCGCGCTGATGAGCGGCAGGATTATCTCCCGTGGGGCGACCTTCCGGAAGCGCATGCCCACGAGGTTCGTCAGCTTGACCCTTACGCCCGACGCGTAGGCCGTGATCCAGAGCCCCACCGGGACGGCCCAGAAGAGGAAGAGGACGAGGATCGCACCCAGGGCGATCACAAGCGCGGTGCCAACGGCTATGCCTTCCATGTGTGCCTCGTTTCGGTGTCGGTTCTACTGGTTCTCAGGCCTCGGCGTCCGGCTCGGCGTCGGCCTCGGCGTCCGGCTCGGCCGTCTCTTCGGCCGGTGCCTCCCTCACGACGTGGCGGTAGCTCTCGGCGTGCAGCACCACGATCCTGCTTCCCTCTTCGATCCACGGACCCTCGGTGACGACGTCCAACCTCTCGTCATCGATGATCGCGGTTCCCGAGGGTCTGAGATCCGTGGCCGCGACGCCGATCATCCCGACCAGCTCCTCTCGCTCCGGCGCGGACAGATACCCGGTCTCCCTGCTCGTCTCGCTCTTGAGGAGAACGCCGGAGAGCGAGCGGCTGTGTGGAAGGTGGCGGAACAGCACGAAAGCGAGGACCGCCACGAGAACGATCGAAAGCCCGATGATGCCTGCCGTGTTCACGAGATCCACCGTGGTTGGAAACCGTCCCAGCATGCTCATGTACGCAGAGCCCAGGACGGCAACGATTCCCAGCGCGCCCGCGACCCCGAAGCCCGGGACCACGAACGCCTCGACAAGTAGCAAGACGACCCCGCCCCCGAGGAGCAGGAGCTCCTCGATACCGGCCAGGTTCACGAGCAGCCGGGCTCCGAAGAACGCGGCCAGGCAGCCCAGGCCGACCGCGCCTGCCAGGCCGAAGGTGGGCGTCCGGATCTCGATCAGGAGCCCGAGGAACCCGAGGCTGAGCAGCAGCGGAGCGACGGCCGGGTTCGTCAGGAAGCGGACGATCCGCTCGGCCCAGTTGGGGGCCGGGTCGACCGTGCCGCTGCCGGCGAGGCCGACCATCGCGAGCAGTGCAGGATAATCCTCGACCTCGGCCGTCGCCACGCCGAGCTCGAGGGCCTCCTCCGTCGTGAGCGTCAGCAGCTTGCCGGCTTCCACAACGCCCTCCACCTCCACGTCTTCGTCCACCATCGCCTCGGCGATCCGCGGATCGAAGCCTCGCTGCTCGGCGAGCGCCCGGAACTCGGACCGCATCGCGCTCACCATCTTCTCGGACGCCTTCTTGCCCTCTCCCATCACGGGGGTCGCGGCCCCGATCGTCGAGCCCGGCCGCATGTAGAGGCCTTCGGCCGAGAGGGCGATCATCGCGCCGGCCGAGAGAGCGCGCCGGTTGACGTAGGCGTAGACGGGAATCCCCGCGTCGCGGACCGCGTCGATGATCTCCCAGGCCGCGTCCACCCGTCCGCCCGGCGTGTCCAGATCCAGCACCGCCGCCGCGGCGCCCGCTTCCTTCGCTTCGCGTAGCACGCGCCCGATGTAGGGAGAGATCCCCATCTCGATCGTCCCGGTGACCTGAATCCGGTAGACCGGCTGGTCGCTCTGTGCGGAAGAGCGGACGGTGGGCCCGAAGCCGAGCGCGAGACCGACCGCTACAAGAAGCGCCAGGGCCGCCGGCCCTCCGGATCGAGAGGATCTGAGCGTCCACAGTTCGCGGTGCGTATTCATGATCGAATCAGACTCATCCGTTTAAGCTATCGCCGACTCACTCGCCCGTGAACCTCGGAGGCCGTCGCCCGAAGAAGTGCGCCTCCTCCACCTGTACCTTCCTACCCGAGAGCATCCATTCCGTGGCGCGGCCCGAGCGGGTAGTTTGGCGACCCCGGCGAGTCTTCGAGCCGCAGTGGGCGGTGACCTCTTCGAGCCCGACGACAGCCGGGTCGGAGGAGAGTGGTTCCAACCAAAGACGAGGGTCCAAATGGCTGATAAGCTCATCAACTATGAGGTGCAGGACGGGGTCGCGGTGATCACGATGGTCGATCCCCCCGCCAACACGTACACGCACGAGATGATGCGCGAGCTGGATGAGGCGATCCTGGAGGCGCGCTTCGACGAGGGCGTGCACGTGATCCTGATCCGGGGCTCGGGCGAGAAGTTCTTCTCGGCGGGCGCCAACATCGGCATGCTCCAGAAGGCCGATCCGTACTTCAAGTACTACTTCTGCCTGCACGCGAACGAGACGCTGAACCGGCTCGAGCAGACCCCCAAGATCGTGATCGGCGCCCTGAACGGGCACACGGTCGGCGGCGGGCTCGAGATCGCCCTCGCCTGCGATCTTCGCGTCGCCAAGAAGGACGGCGGGGTGATCGGGCTCCCCGAGGTCACCCTCGGCGTGCTCCCGGGCACGGGCGGCACACAGCGGCTGGGCCGGATGCTCGGCAAGTCCAAGGCAATCGAGCTGATGGTGACGGGTCGTACCTTCGACTTCGAAGAGGCGCTCGAGCTCGGCATCGTCAACGAGATCCTCGACGGCGAGGACTTCATGGCGGAGGCGATGGAGTACGCCCGGCAGTTCGCGCCGCCAAACGCGGCCTCGAAGGCCGTCGGCCGGATCAAGCGCGCCGTCTGCAGCGGGATCGAAGTGCCCTTCTCCGAGGGCCTCGCCATCGAGCGCGAGATGCAACAGCAGCTCTTCGAGTCCGCCGACGCACGCGAGGGGCTGGACGCCTACATCGAGAAGCGGAAGCCGGAGTTCGCCGGCCGCTGAACGAAGGCAGCACCCACACCCGCGGCCGCCCCTCGTCGCTTCGGCGAGGGGCCGGTCGGCCACGACGGGTTCCACGGCGGGCTTCCAAGGGAGATTGACAATGACGGAAGCGACGTTGACGCGCTCGGTGCCGGACGTTCTCTCGCCGGGCCGTCTTTTCATCGGGGGAGAGTGGCAGGACGCCGAGAGCGGCAAGCGTTTCGAGGTGATCGACCCGGCGCGCGCCGAGGTGGTCACCGAGGTCGCCGAGGCCGATGCGGCCGACATAGACCGGGCGGTTCGGGCGGCGCGCGAGGCGTTCGAGGGCGACTGGCGAAAGATGATGCCCCGGCAACGCGGGCGTCTGATGTGGAAGCTCGCCGAGCGGCTGGAGGAGCGGAAAGACGAGATCGCGCTCGTCGAGACCTTGAACAACGGAAAGCCGCTGTTCGAGAGCGGGATCGACGTCGCGATGACGATCCAGACCTACGAATACTACGCGGGCTGGGCGACGAAGATCGAGGGGGAGACGATTCCGGTCTCCGTCCCCTATCAGTTCAACTACACGCTCCGCGAGCCGATCGGCGTGGTGGGGGCGATCGTGCCCTGGAACTTCCCGCTCAACCTGGCCTCCTGGAAGGTGGCTCCCGCACTTGCGGCTGGCTGCACCGTGATCCTCAAGCCGGCGAGCGAGACGCCGCTTACGGCCCTGCTCCTCGCCGACGCCGCCGCCGAAGTCGGCTTTCCTCCCGGCGTGCTGAACGTCGTCCCGGGCCACGGCCGGACGGCCGGCGAAGCGCTGGTCGCCCATCCGGGCGTCGACAAGATCGCCTTCACGGGCTCGACGGCCGTGGGACAGCACATCGCCAGGGTCGCGGTCGACACGGTGAAGCGGGTTTCCCTCGAGCTGGGCGGCAAGAGCCCCAACATCGTCTTCGCGGACGCCGACCTTCCGGCGGCCGCCAAGGGGGCGCTCAACGGGATCTTCTACGGCAAGGGCGAGGTATGCGCGGCCGGCAGTCGTCTTCTCGTGGAGGAGAGCGCCCACGAGCAACTGGTCGGGATGGTGGCCGAGGGCGCCGACGCCATGAAGGTCGGCGACCCCCTGGAGAAGGGCACGCGGATCGGCGCGGTCGTCTCCGAGCAGCAGATGGAGACGGTCCTGGGCTACATACAGAAAGGCGTGGAAGAGGGGGCGCGCGTGGTCGCGGGAGGAGGTCGGGCCGACATCGAGCCCGGCTACTTCGTCAAGCCCACCGTCTTCGACGACGTGACGAGCGACATGACGATCGCGCGCGAGGAGATCTTCGGGCCGGTGCTGGCGACGCTCACCTTCGACGGCGTGGAGGAGGCGATCGAGCTGGCGAACGACTCGATGTACGGCCTCGCCGCCGCCGTCTGGACGAGCGACGTGAAGAAGGCGCACTACGTCGCCTCGCGCCTCAAGGCCGGAACGGTCTGGATCAACACCTACAACCTCTACGACCCGGCCAGCCCGTTCGGAGGCTACAAGGAGAGCGGGTACGGCCGTGATCTGGGCCGGCACGCGCTGGAGGGGTACACGCAGGTGAAGTCGGTGTGGGTGAACCTCCGATGACCCGTCTGACCCGTGCGCTACCGGCGAACTCCCTGCACTTAGGCCGATGACGAAAGAGCGAAGCGACCGAGACCCGGTCATCATCGATGCCGTACGCACGCCCGTCGGACGTCATGGCGGCGCCCTGGCCAGCATGCGACCGGACGACCTGTGGGCGATCGCCATCCAGGCGCTCGTGGAGCGCACCGGCGTTCCGACGGATCGGGTGGAGGACGTGATCGCCGGCTGCGCCAACGGGACCGGCGAGGACAACCGGAACGTCGGCCGAATGGGCGTCCTGCTGGCGGGCCTGCCGGTCGAGGTCGCGGGACAGACGATCAACCGGCTCTGCGGCTCCGGCCTTCAGGCGATCGTCTCGGCCGGACACGCGATCCGCGCCGGCGAGGGCGACGTCTTCGTCGCGGGAGGCGTCGAGAGTATGTCGCGCGCCCCGTGGGTGATTCTCAAGCCGGAGGCCGGCTACTCCCGGTTCGCCCCTCCGACGGCCGACACGACGATCGGCTGGCGGTTCGTCAACCCGAGGATGCCCGATCGCTGGACGATCTCGCTGGGTGAAACGGCCGAGGTGGTCGCGGACGAGTTCGGGGTCTCCCGAGAGGAGCAGGACGCGTTCGCCGTGGAGAGCCAGCGGCGGGCGGGCCGAGCGATCGAGGAGGGCCGGTTCGCCGACGAGATCATTCCGGTCGAGGTCCCCCGGCGAAAGGGTGACCCGCTCGTCGTCGATCGCGACGAGCACCCGCGGCCCGACGTGACGCTGGAGGGGCTGGGGAAGCTGCGGCCCGCCTTCCGTCGTGACGGCACTGTCACCGCCGGCTCCGCCTCCGGAATCAACGATGGGGCCGCGGCCGTGCTCGTGACCAGCCGGGCCGCCGCCCGAGAGCTCGGCCTCGAGCCGATGGCGCGGCTCGGCGCCTCCGCGGTGGCCGGGGTCGACCCCTCCCGCATGGGGATCGGCCCGGTGCCCGCCACCCGGAAGGCGCTCGAGCGAGCCGGCCTCACCGTGGCGGACCTCGATCTCGTGGAGCTCAACGAAGCGTTCGCCGCGCAGTCCCTTCCCTGCATCCGGGAGCTGGGCCTGGACCCCGAGAGGGTGAACGTGAACGGAGGCGCGATCGCGCTCGGCCACCCGCTCGGCTGCACCGGCGCGAAGCTGTTCACCACGCTCGTGCACGAGATGAAGCGGCGGTCAGCCAAAACCGGCCTCGTCACCATGTGCATCGGCGTGGGCCAGGGGATCGCGACGCTCGTCCACCGGGAGGAGCCGGAGTGAGCGGAGCGCCGGAGTGACCGACGAGCCCCGCATCCTGGTATCGGTGGAGGGGGCGGTGGGCACGCTCACCCTCAACCGGCCCGAGAAGCTGAACTCCCTGGTGGGCACGATGCGGGATGAGCTCGCGGAGGGACTCGAGACGCTGGGGGCGGACGAGCGCGTCCGGGCTGTCATCGTGACCGGCCGGGGCCGGGCCTTTTGCACGGGAGCGGACGTCCGCTACCTCTCTGAGATGGTGGAGGGCGGCCGGCTCGAGGAGTTCCGGGATCTCGTCGAGGCGGGGAGACGGGTGGTCTCCACGATCGTGGAGATGCCGAAGCCGGTGATCGCCGCGATCAATGGCCCGGCCGCGGGCGGAGGCGCGAACCTGGCGCTGGCCTGCGACCTCCGCTGGGCGTCGGACAGGGCGTCCATCGGACAGACGTTCAGCAACATCGGCCTCCACCCCGACTGGGGCGGTGCCTACTTCGTGCCACGTCTGGTCGGCGAGGCCCGCGCCGCCGAGCTCTTCTTCTTCGGTGAGATGGTCGGTGCGGAGCGTGCGCTGGAGATCGGCCTCGTGAACCGGGTCGTGCCCCACGACGACCTGATGGGCGAAGTGAAGGAGGCGGCGGAAGGCCTCGCGGCCCGCCCGGCCCTCGCGCTCCGGCTCGCCAAGGCGGCCGTCCGGAAGAGCCTCGCCGCCGGCCTCGACGAGATGCTGGACTACGAGCTGGAGGCGCAGGCCGCCTGCTTCCTCACCGCCGATGCTCACGAGGGCACCCGGGCCTTTCTCGAGAAGCGGGTCCCGAGCTTCGGCCGCGCGCCGACGGAGCACACGGGATGAGAGAGGAGAACCAGCTGCGCGAAGCGACCGAGGACGACCTCGACGAGCTCGTCGCGCTCTGGACACACTACATTCGCGACCACCGACACAACCCGGCGTACAACCGGGTGGCGCGCACGGGATTCGTGAGCCGACGGGCCGCGTTCGCGAGCGACATTCGGGATGAGAACGCGACCGTGTTCGTGCTCGCCCGACGGGACGGCGGCCTGGACGGCATGATCTCCTGCCGGGTCGAGACCAACCTTCCGTACTTCCAGCCTCACCGCCTCGGCCGCATCCAGACGCCCTACGTCCGGCCCGATGCCCGCAGGAAGGGCAATCTCAAGAAGCTTCTCACGGCTGCCTACCGCTGGGCGCGCGAGCGCGAGCTCCTGGAGGTCCGCCTCTACGTGGGAGCCGACAACGTGGTGGCCAACGCGATCGCGGAGGAGCTCGGCTTCGACGCCGTCGGGGTTGTGCGGCGCAGAGCGATCGACTGGAGCACACCGCCGGAGCGGCAGGTCGAATAGCCGGAATGAAGCCAGGAAACACGCCAGGAATGACGCTATGACGAACGCACAAGGAGCCTCCCGACCGGTACTGGCCGTCCTCGGAGCCGGCACGATGGGCCACGGGATCGCGCAGATCGCGGCTATCGCAGGCTACGACGTCCGACTGACAGACGTGAGCCACGAGGCCCTCGAGAGCGCGATGGGGCGGGTGAAGGCACAGCTCGACAAGGGCGTCGAGCTCGGAAAGGTAGAGCCCGACGTCCGCGACGCCGCGCTCGGCCGCCTCCGCACCACGTCCGATGCCGCCGAGGCGATGGCCGGCGCCGAGATCGTCGTCGAGGCGGTCCCGGAGGTGATGGAGCTGAAGCAGGAGATCCTCGCGGGCGCCGCCGAGACCGTGGAGCCGGACACGCTGCTGGCCACCAACACCTCCTCGCTGTCGATCACCGCGATCGCGGAGGCGGTCCCCGGACAGGAACGGGTCGTGGGCATGCACTTCTTCAACCCGGTCCACATCATGGCGCTCGTCGAGATCGTCCGGGGCGACCGTACCGCGCCCGACGCGGTCGAGCGTGCCCGCGAAGCCGCCGAGCGCATGGGCAAGACACCCATCGTGGTGAGTGACTCCCCGGGCTTCGCTTCCTCGCGGCTCGGCATCGCACTCGGCCTCGAGGCGATCCGGATGGTCGAGGCCGGCGTCGCGTCCGCCGAGGACATCGACCGCGCGATGGAGCTCGGATACCGGCACCCGATGGGCCCGCTCCGGCTCACGGATCTCGTGGGGCTGGACGTACGGCTCGAGATCGCGCGCTACCTGCACCGGGAGCTCGGCGACCGGTTCCAGCCGCCCGAGCTGCTGGAGCAGATGGTGGAGGAAGGCAAGCTGGGTAAGAAATCCGGCCGTGGTTTTTACGTCTGGTAGAACCGGGCGGAGCCTGGCGAATGCCGCCGGCCGTCGTCGATAAGGAGCGAGCGAGAGATGAGCGACGTGCTGCTGAAGGAGAAGCTGGAAGGCCGGGTCGGTGTTCTCACCATCAACCGCCCGGACAAGATGAATGCCCTGAACGGAGAGGTTCGTTGCGCGCTCATCGGAGCCCTGGAGGAGTTCCGCACCGATGACGAGGTCCGCGTCGTCGTGCTGACCGGTGCTGGTGAGAAAGCCTTCATCGCGGGGGCGGACATCGGCGAGTTCAAGGACGCGAAGCCGACCCAGCAGTACCAAAACATGCAGCGCGGCAACATCTACTCGGCGATGGAGGCCTTTCCCAAGCCGATCATCGCCATGATCCACGGCTTCTGCCTGGGCGGCGGCTGCGAGCTATCCATGGCGTGCGACATCCGGATCGCCTCCGATCAGGCGCGGATAGGACAGCCCGAGATCAACCTGGGGCTCATCCCCGGCGGCGGCGGCACGCAACGCCTACCGCGCCTCGTCGGCGAGGGCCGGGCGATGAAGATGATCTACACGGGGAAGATGATCTCGGCCGAGGAAGCCGGCCGCATCGGCCTGGTTGATGAAGTCGTGCCGGCCGACGAGCTGCGCGAGCGGACCCTCGAGATCGCCAGAACGATAGGATCCAAGTCGCCGATCGCCCTCAAGGCGGCGAAGGAGAGCATCCTCGCGGCGAGGCGAATGCCGATGGACCAGGGTCTTCAGTTCGAGCGGGCCTGGTTCAGCCTGCTCTTCTCGACCCACGACATGGACGAGGGAGTGAGCGCCTTCCTCGAGAAGCGCCCCGCCGAGTTCACCGGCGAGTAGGTACCGGCCGCCTGGGCTCAACAACTGACTGAACGACCAAGGCCCCGCTCTCGGCGGGGCCTTGGCATTGGTTTCGAAATCGCTCGTGAGCCCTCTCGCGAGGGAGCTCTAGATTAGATTTCCGCGAGAACGCTCACCGTCTTTCGGCCGCGCCGTCCCGTAGAGAACTGGACGAACCCGTCGGCGAGGGCGAAGAGCGTATCGTCCCTTCCGCGGCCCACATTGCGTCCCGGATGGATCCGCGTGCCACGCTGGCGGACGATGATGCTGCCCGCGCTCACGGCCTGCCCGCCGTACCTCTTCACGCCAAGGTACTTCGGGTTGCTATCGCGGCCGTTGCGGCTCGATCCTACACCTTTCTTGTGCGCCATTTCGCTACTCCCCGTCCGCCTGCGCGCGAATCGCCTTCTCGACGTCGCCCTTGAGGATGCGACCACCGGCCCCGGATCCTTCCAACCCCGCGAGGTCGATTCCGTGGTCCTCGGCCAGCTTGCGGGCGGCATCCGTGATGTTGATCTCGGGAGCGGCCTCTGCCTCTGGAGCGGCGACCTGGGCCTCAGCAGCCTCGGCCTCCACGACCTCAGCGACAGGTGCCTCATCCACGACCGCCACCTCCTCCACGACCGCCGGAGCCTCTTCCTTCTTCGGCTTCTTCGCCTTGCGCGGCTTGGTCTTCCCGATCGTGATCTCGGTCACGCGGACTTCGGTGAAACCTTGGCGGTGGCCCTGCTTTTTCCGGTAGCCCTTCCGTCGCTTGCGCTTGAAGACGACGATCTTCTCGCCTCTGCCGTGTCGCACGACCTCCGCGGTGACGGACGCGCCCTCCAAAGAGGGCTGCCCGATCAGGACCTTGCCGTCCGTCTCCGTGAGCAGGACCTCGAACGTCACCGTGTCACCCGGCTCCGCGCGCAGGCTAGGAATGCGAAGGGTGGAATCGGGCTCGGCCCGAAACTGCTTCCCGCTGGCTTCTATGATTGCGTACATGCAGATGATCTCTTGGTTCTGGCGGATTTGCGATAGCCTACAAAGCTAATCGGCATATTCCACGCGGTCAACGTCGGCTGGATGGCACCGTTCCACCGGACGGTCCGCACCTACTACAGCGCCTGACGAGGCTCGTTCCGCCTACTCGGACTTGCCCTTCTCCAGCCAAGCAAGATCAGCAAGGTCCTGAGGTCGACCGGACGCACGCTTGTTTCGAGCGAGGTGCGCCCTCGATGGAGGTCAGGAGGTCGATGCGCTGGGGAGCCAGCCCGATCTGGAAGACCAGGTCATCTGCGGCGAGATCCTCCTCTTCCAGCTCGTGGAGCGGCGTGCCGAAGCGCTCCAGCGCTCGCCAGACCCGTCGGCGGTTTTCGGGCGTGGTGCGTATCCAGATGTCCAAGCCGCCCGTAGCGCATGGCAGACCATGAACGGCGAGGGCATACGCTCCGACGAGGAGGTACTCAGCGCCCTCCTCGGACAACGTTGACAACATGTCGAGGAAGTCGTTGTTCAACCGGCGGGCCTCCCTTGAACGCCCAGGCGTCCAGAGCGAGCTGCCACATCATCCCCAGCCGCTCTGATGGCGTGGTGTGCATCGGCTCCGCACGCTCCTTCTCATGAAGCGGCTTGATGACGATGCGGCGTCTGCGATCATTCATGGAGGTAATCTACGATGGCCCTGCCGCCACGCGCCCGGCCGTCCGGCGCCGCTCCGGCGAATCCGTGGCCCCGGCAAGTCCGTATGATTTGGAGAAGCACCCTCCCAACCGTCACGGCGTCGGTGGGATCAAGAACAGCCATAATTGACGCACTGACAAAGCGATAGAACGATGGACATACTGCTGGCCTTGATTCTCGGCGTCGGTCTTTCCGCCGCAGCCGGTTTTCGCGTCTTCGTTCCGCTACTCGGAATGAGCATCGCGGCACAGGCCGGCCACCTCGAGCTCGCTGCCGGATTCGGCTGGCTCTCCACGCCGACCGTCACGATCGCGCTCGGGATCGCGACCGCACTCGAGATCGCCGCCTACTTCATTCCCTGGCTCGACAACGCGCTCGACACCGTCGCGACCCCCGCCGCCGTCGTGGCGGGAACCGTGATGACAGCCTCGCTGCTGGGCGACATGTCGCCGCTCCTCAGGTGGGGACTCGCGGTGATCGCCGGAGGCGGGGTCGCGGGCACCGTGCAGGGAGCCACCGTGGTAGCCCGCGGGACGTCGACGGTGGCCACGGCGGGCCTGGCGAACCCGCTGGTGGCGTTGGCAGAACTGGCGGCGTCAGGCGTCACGACCGCCCTCGCCCTCGCCGTACCGCTGATCGCCCTCGTCTTCGTGGCCAGCTTCCTCATCGTGCTCGGAGCTAGACGGCGCAGCCAGCGAGCCGGTGGCGCCAAGGAGGCCGGGAATCCTGGACGTGGCTCGAGCGCCTGACCCGGGCTAGTCCCCGAGCATGGAGAGGGCGAACGAGGCCAGGAAGCCGATGGCGGCGATCGGGCCCGAGAAGTCGTGCGTGCCCTCGAACGCTTCCGGGATCATCGTCTCGACCAGCATCGCCAGGATAGCCCCCGCGGCTAGTGCGGTAGTGGCGGCCTGTACCTCGACGGGGACACGCTGAAAGACCGCGTATCCCACGAACGCGCCCAGTCCGGACAGCATCGCGATCATGGCCCAGAGTCCGAAAATGAAACCGGCCGACCGGCCAGCCTGCTTCATCCCCACCGAGCTCGACAATCCTTCCGGGATGTTCGAGATGAAGATGGCCCCTACGGTGACGAGGCTCACCGCGCCCCCAGCCAGCATGGTCAGACCAATCGCGATCGATTCCGGTACGCCATCGAGAACGGCGCCCATCGCGATCGCTGCCCCGCTCCCCACCGCATCGTCCTCCGAGGGCTGCTCTCCGCCCGAACGCTTCCGGTGCTTCGCCCCTCTCCTGGCAAGAAGCCAGTTGGCGAAGCTGTAGACG
>JAUWDL010000281.1 GCA_030608825.1 Gemmatimonadales bacterium | reverse complement strand
GTCGTTGTCGAACTGCTCCGGCAGGGGGAAGTTGGGCAGATAGTACCGCCGCTTGAACTGGACGTCGCACTTTTCCGCCACCGCGAGCGTGTTCTCCAGCACGTCGGGTCGGTCGGGGAAGAGCGCCCCCATCTCCTCGGGCGACTTGAAGTAGCTTTCCTCGCCGTAGAAACGCAGCCGGTTGGGGTCCTCCTTGTCCTTGCCCGTGCCGATGCAGAGGAGGGTGTCGTGCGCGTCGGCATCCTCGCGGCGCAGGTAGTGGGCGTCGTTGGTCGCCACGACCCCGAGCCCGAGCTCATCGGCCAGCTGGAAGATCCCGTCGTTGACCTCGGCCTGGCCCGGAATGCCATGGTTCTGGACCTCCAGCCAATAACGTTCAGGTCCGAAGACGCGCGCGTACCACTCGGCCGTGGCACGAGCGTCCTCGATGCGACCGAGCTGCAGATACTTGGCCACCTCACCCGAGAGGCAGGCGCTGAGCACGATCAGGCCTTCCGCGTGCTTCTCCAGCACTTCGTGGTCGATGCGGGGCCGCCTGTAGAAGCCCTCCATGTACCCGATCGAGGAGAGATAGACGAGGTTGCGGTATCCCTGCTTGTCGGCCGCGAGCAGAACGAGGTGAGAGTACTCCGCGGGCGCGTCCGGTGGCTTGACTCGCACGCGACGGTCTCCGTACGCCACGTACGCCTCGCACCCGATGATCGGCCGGATCCCGGCCTTCCGGGCCTTCTTCTGGAAGGTCCACGCCCCGAACAGGTTGCCGTGGTCCGTGAGAGCGATGGCAGGCATCCCCAGGTCGACGGCGCGGTCGATCAGTGCGTCGATCCGATTCGCGCCATCGAGGAGCGAGTACTCGCTATGCGTGTGGAGATGAACGAACGACATTAGGGACTCGCTGCCGATCCCGCGGGGCAGGTGAACGAACTCAGTATCTGCTCGAGCTGGATCATGTATTCGTACTTCGGCTTGCGTGGCGCATACAGAAACGCATCGATGAACACGGTTTTGTCAGGGCACCCCACGAGCCAGCTTATGTAAGGGCCCGCCGCCGGAAAGGTACCCTCATCCACCCAGCTGCCGGTCACCTCCAGCGCATCCTGTCCGGAGATTCGGAAGGCTCGCGGTTCTTTCCCGGAGGGTTCGATCCGCTGGGGAACGTTGTAGTGCACGCTGTCGATCGCCGCCCTCCAGTCGAGCGCCACCTCCTCCGTGAGCTCCACCAGGCGCGGGCGCCAGGTGATGAGGAACGACCGGATCAGCTCGCTCGGGTCGGGGTTGTCGTTTCTGAGGATCACCACCGTATCTCGGGGCCCCTCCCGGATGACGAACTGATACACTCTCGGGATCTGAATGCTGAAGCCGAATCGGGCGCCGAGCGAGTCGGCGACCAGGGAATCCACTCCGCTCACGAACATCCGCTCCAGCACCCACCTCTGATAGCGCCCGTCGATCACCTCGATCAGCTCCGGCAGGCTCCTCAGCCAGGTCTCGGCTTCACGTCCCGGCTCGGCCACGACGACGGTCACCAGCTGTCCCCTCGCCCACACATCCGCGGCCGTGAACGTCGAAGGCGCCTCGGGCGCGATGCCCGCCCGGTCGGCCGCCGCCTGCACGAGTGGACTCTCGGGGGTTCCGAGCACGATCACCTGTCGGAACACCACCAGATCCTGGAGTTCCGGGCTGGCCGGGTCGACCTGCGTGACCTGGAACTTCTTTTCCTCCCGCGTCGTGAGGATCGTCGGCTCGAGGGCGGCATACGTGCTGTCCTCTACCTCCGGCCAGATCTCGTCGGACGCGACCAGGATCAGGCTCGTGGCCTCGCCCCAGGCCGAGGGCTTGCTGCACGCCGCTGCCAGGATGACGGCGATCACGGCGGCGATGGTCGCCGGGTTCCGGCGGGCTGACGCCCGGAGGCTGGAAGCGCGAGGCTCGGGGGGACTGGCGTTTCGCATCGTGGAATGCAACGTACGCCCCCGGCGTGGGGCGCAGCAAACCCCGCTCGGTCACGCGCCTTCGGCCTGTTTTTTGAACGTTCCGCAGTGGGGAGGGCACGATCTTGACAGCCGCGCCAACCCTTGCTAATAAGCGGCAGAGACGCCGGGACGGTTATTCTTCTGGAGGTTACCGTGCTTTCTCAGCTGTCCGCCTTCTCGTCCCCCGACCCGGTCGATCTCGAGTCCCAATGGGAGGCCGAGGACGAGTCCGCCGACGAGGACTGGGACGATGAACTCGACGATGATCTCGATGACGATGACGATGAGGATTGGGGTGACGATCTCGACGACGACGAGGATTGGGACGAGGATCCCGACGACGACGAGGATTGGGATGAGCTCGGGGAGGACGGTGACGAAGACGAACTTGTCTGAACGACGGGAAGGTTGAGCGCGTGACCTGCGCTCATTGCTGCGACGCGGAAAAGCTCTTCAACGACCGGCGGGCGAAGCGAGAGCTCCGCAAGTACCGTCGTAAGGGTCCCGACAAGTCGACCCGCCTCCTCATCGACGCGCTTCTGGGACCGGAGACCGCCGGCAGCTCCCTGCTCGACATAGGCGGCGGAGTCGGAGCGATCCAGCACGCCTCGGCCCGGGCCGGCGCCTCCGCGATCACGGCTGCGGACGCATCGCAGGCGTACGTGGAGGTCTGCCGAAGCGAGGCGGAGCGGCGGGGTTACGGCGACCGCGCCGGCTACCACGTCGGCGACTTCATCGAGATGGCGGAGGATCTCCCGGACGCGGACGTGGTGACCCTGGACAGGGTCGTTTGCTGCTACCCGGACATGCCCCGGCTCGTCGGAACGTCCGCGGCCAAGGCCGGCCGGCTCTACGGGCTCGTCTTCCCCAGGCGCCGGTGGCCGGTGCGCGCTGTGATTGCCGTCATGAACGTGTTCGAGGCCTTGAAGAGGACCACCTTCCGCGTCTTCGTCCATCATCCCGAAGAGATCGATGCGGCCGTGCGGGCGGCCGGCTTCGAGCGCACGCACGAGGCGAAGACCTTCGTCTGGCAGGTGATGGTTTACTCTCGGGCCTGAGGCGACGCGGTGGGACGACGCGGTGGGCCCGCGGCCCTGTAGGGGATGGTCGCGACCTTGACGATGCCCGAACCGTGTAGGTAACGTTTCCTCCCGGCGCGCAGCAGAGCGATTCCCTCCCGGCGAACGCCTCGTGCCGATCTGGGTAGGAGGTCTCGCCGCACGCCCGACCGAGGGCTCGTAGCTCAG
>JAUWDL010000145.1 GCA_030608825.1 Gemmatimonadales bacterium | reverse complement strand
GCGCCCGCGAGGGCCATGTTCTTCATGAAGTGGGCCATCTCGAGCTGACGGGCGGCCTCGTCCTTCTCCTTCCAGAACGCGTGCATCCTGAACGCGGCGGCGAAGAGGAAGAGCACCAGCAGCCAGGCGCCCACATCGACCCAGGTCCACAGCAGCACGCTCAGGCCTCCCGCGATGATCATCAGCCCGGAGAGCAGCACCATCGTTCCCGCCGCCGCGACTCCCTTGGCCTCGGCGTACGCAGTCATCGCCTCCCTCTGGGTCAGGTGGGCGAGCCCGGAGGCGATGAAGATCATCGCGAACAGGATTCTGCCGATCCAAAACAGAGTGTTCATCGAGCATCTCCTCTCAGTCTTCCCGGTCAGTCTTCCGGCTGCCGGCCCTCTTCAGCCGGCGCTTCGCCGTTTCACGACGTCCGGCCCGCTTCTCTAAGCTCCATCAGGAAATCGACGGCTCGCCGAAGATGGGGGATCACGATCGAGCCGCCCACGATGAGCGCGACGGCGAAGGCTTCGAAGAGCTCGTCGTCCGTGGCGCCCTCGCGCACGCAGCCGTCCAGGTGGTAGCGGACACAATCGTCGCAGCGAAGGACCATGGAGGAGACGAGGCCGAGCAGCTCCTTGGTCGCGACGTCCAGGGCGCCCGGCTCGTACGCACGCGTGTCGAGCGCGAAGAAGCGGTTGATGGTGAGGTTGCCAGAGCCGAGGATCAGGTCGTTCATGCGTTCCCGGTAGGCTCTGAACTCGTCGACGCTGCCCGTCATGGCGAATCTCCGTCTGCCTTCCCTTCGGCGTGAAGCTACCTTACGGGCCCATGACCTCAACCGCGACCTCGCCGGAACTGGACGAGCTTCTCGCGGGCTGCCTGCTTGGCCTCGATGAGGAGATCGAGGCGGTGCGCGATCAGCTCGCGGCGCGCGGCCTGGGAGAGCCGGTTCATGTGTCCGGCGGCCACCTGGCCGACGCCACCGGAACGCCGCTCTACGAATGGCGGCTGCCCTCCGCCCGGCACGATGTCCGGCCGAACGACGCGGTTTGGGTCGTATGCGAGGCCGGCGAGTCGGCGGGGTTCGTGACGGCGGTGAACCGCGAGACGCTGCAGGTGCGTGTCTCAACCTCCGACTGGCTGGGTCGCGTCCCGGCTGCCGCCACGCTGGAGTTCGACCCGACATGGCTCTTGGGCTCTCTGCGGTCGCGTCTCGAGGCCGTGCGTGATAAGCCGTCCCGATTTCACCCCTCCACCGTCCTTCGCCTGTTCGGTCGAATCGCTCCGACGGTCGGTGCCGCCGAGGCACGGCGGCCGGACTCCCGAGTGCTCAACGAGGCTCAACGCGAGGCCCTGGAGCGGATACTGGGCAGCGACGTCCAGTTCGTCTGGGGACCTCCTGGAACGGGAAAGACGAGGCTGCTCGGCCATGCGGTGGCCGAGCTGGCGGAGACCGGCAAGGTCCTCGTGACGGCCGTCACGAACGGTGCCGTGGACGAGGCCGCTTATCGTGCGGCGAGCGCTCTGGGTCATGGAGCGGTCGGAGCGAACCGGATCGTGAGGGTGGGAGCGGAGCTCAGCCGGACGGGCGATCGCGCTCTGTCTCTGGAGGCCGCTCTCGAGCGACGCCTGGTGGGCGGAAAGCTGGCAGCGGCCATCGAGCAGCTGGAGCGCGAGGCCGGGGTTCGTCCGCCCCCCAAGCGACCTGCCATGCT
Organism: Gemmatimonadales bacterium; assembly: GCA_030608825.1. Taxonomy (GTDB): domain Bacteria; phylum Gemmatimonadota; class Gemmatimonadetes; order Palauibacterales; family Palauibacteraceae. The sequence continues at coordinate 3,114 of JAUWDL010000145.1, read as the reverse complement.
CCAGAGGGTTCGGCTCGCCCGCGTGATGGCGGCGGCCGGGAAAGTCGACGATCACGAGATCGTCTCAGCCGCCGCCGGCATCTCCAGGGATCTGCAGCTACAGGCGATCCTGGCGCTCCGGGAAGCGGATGTCGTGCTCACGACCTTCGCGAGGCTAGCCCTGTGGGATGAGCTTGCCGCCCTCCGGTTCGAGGCCCTGGTGATCGATGAGGCGAGCGCGGCCCCGCTCCCCTACGTGGCGTTGGCCGCGTCAAGGACTTCGGGAACGACGGTGGTGATCGGCGACTTCCAGCAGCTACCCGCCGTTGTCTGCTCGCGAGGGGTGATGGCATCGAGGTGGCTTGGCCGCGATCTCTTCCGGGAGGCCGGCGTCGTGGAAGAGAGGGCGGGCGAGGTCAGCCTCCCTTCTCCGCGGGACAAGCTGTGCGCCATGCTCGATGAACAGTATCGGATGGCGCCGCCCATCCGGCGTCTGGTCGGCGAGCTGTTCTACGGCAATCGTCTTCGAGATGCCCCCGAGGTCGCGGATCGACCACGGCTGGCCTCCCCGCTGGTCCTGGTCGACACCGAGGAGGAGGGGTCGACGGTCACGCGTGCCGAGGGTTCTCGTACCAACCCGGTTCACGTACGAGTCGTGTTGCGGCTTCTCGAGGACCTCGCCGGCTGCGGAATCTCCGACGTCGCGGTCGTCGCTCCCTACAGGCTGCACGTTCGAAAGCTGTGGGAGGCGGCACGCGATCAGCTTGGTCCGGCGGCTCCGGCGGGGCTGGAGATCGCGACCATCCACCGCTTTCAGGGGCGAGAGAAGTCCGTGGTGGTCCTGGACACCGTGGACGCACCGCCGGGCGCGAGCTGGTTCCTCAACGAAGGCCGCAACGCCGATCTGCCGCGCTTGATAAACGTGGCGCTCTCACGGGCGCGCCACGGGTTGGTGCTGGTTGGCACCGTCGAGGGCCTGCGGCGCACGCTCCCGCCCGACGCGCTGATCAACCGACTGGTCGCCACGGTCGCCGCGGAGGGAAGGGCCGTGAGGGCCCGTGACCTGCGTCGGTCCGTCGCGCCCGCGAGTCTGTGGGGTCTGGCCACGACACCGACTCGACTCGATACTATTCCTTCAGAATCGACTGTCGTAGGTCAGCAATGACGGACGATCGCAAAACAAACTTCCTAAAAACATAGGTTGGCCGTCCAACGGGCTTGACCCGAAAAAAATCTTTTTGTATCATTGGGTCGTGCTCGAGGAGGAAGCACCAGCAAGACCGGATGCTGCACTCACTGGCACGGATCAACGGGTCGCTCGACGTGGGGGAAGGGATCGAACCGAAAGGTACGTGACCGGAAGTCACACCTAGGGTTGAGCGAAGATGGTACCAGGCCCGTTGGGTCTTGGAAGGCAAGCGCAGCTGACCAAGACGTAGATGCCAGAGCGGTGAGATCTGTCTGAAGGCGGGTCGAATCCTCCCTCAGCCCCCGACGCTCTTCGGAGTGGCGGGGGCTGAGTACATCTGGGAGCTTCCGTTCACCCGACTCGCCTCGAGAACCCGACCTTCCTGCCCTGACGATACCGGGTCCCGGTGTCCGTCGCCCCCATCGATCACGGATACCCAGTGCGCTTTCCCGGCTCCGATAGATGAGAACAGGGCCGGGTGTAAAGGAGAGGCGTGCAGAGCACGGGTTTTGGAAAAACTGGAATCGACGAATGTGGAAGGGTGTTGAGAAAAAGAGGGAATACGTTTCTTGATGCCGGTTCTCGCGGTATGCGGAGGAGGAATTGGTTATCCACGGCACTGTGGATTGGCGTATTGCCGGGAGGGGATTCAAGGCGTACCGGGAAGGGCTGGGATTGGAAGCGCGCCCTGGTCGAAGGCGGGTGAGGAGAGAGGATGAGGATCGTCGCACAACGAGTATCCCGAGGGACCGTTCGGGTGGACGGGCAGACGGTCGGGAGCATAGGTACGGGCCTGCTCGTGCTCGTCGCGTTCAGCGGCGCCGATGGCGATGCGGAGCTGGCGTGGATGGCCCGGAAGCTGACCGGCCTCCGAGTCTTTCCGGATGAGGAGCGCAGGATGAACCGGTCGGTTCGCGAGGCGGGTGGCTCCCTTCTGGTCGTCTCCCAGTTCACACTCTACGGGGACACGTCTCGGGGAATGCGTCCGTCCTTTACGGAAGCGGCGTCGCCGGAGAGGGCCGAGGGGCTGTACGAGCTCTTCCTGGACGCCCTGCGAGCGGAAGGCGTTCCCGTCGAGAGCGGCCGATTCGCCGCCATGATGGACGTCGAGCTCGTCAACGACGGCCCCGTCACTCTCATCCTCGATCGGTAGCAGATTCCCGGCCTGCGGAGATAGGTTCGATGTGAGATGAGTGATCAGGAAGACGCTGGACGGGGGCGCCCGCTGCGTGTGGGCGTGATCGGATCGGGCAGCCGGCTGGACCGAGAGACCGCCGAGGCGGCGCGTCGGGTCGGAGCCGCGCTGGCTCGGGGTGGGGCCGTTCTCGTCTGCGGTGGCCTGGGCGGCGTCATGGAAGCGGCCGCGGCCGGGGCGCGTGACGCGGGCGGGACCGTTCTGGGCATTCTCCCCGGATCCGACGCGGGCGCGGCCGCTCCGGGAGTATCGATTCCGATCCCCACCGGCCTTGGGGAGGCTCGCAACGTGCTGGTCGTTCGTTCATCGGAGGCGGTGGTGGCGATCGCGGGAGGTTGGGGCACCCTCAGCGAAGCGGCGTTCTGCCTCAAGCTGGGAGTTCCGCTCTTCGGGTTGCGAGACCACCTGCCTGCCGAGATGTCGATCGAAAGGCTGGACGATCCCGAAGAAGCCGCCGAGCGCGCGCTTCGTGCGGCCGGCCGCCGCCGAGCGACGCCTTTGGAAGCAGCAAGAACGCCGGGAGGTATCGGTTGAATCCGTTCTACTTTTTGGGGGCGCTCGTGCTGGCGCTGATCGGTCTTTTGTTGGCCCTCGGCGCCTACAACCCGGCGTACTACTTCTTGTACAAGATTGTACCGGGATTTGATCTCTTTCGCGCTCCGGCCCGTTGGCTCCTGCTCTATGGTTTTGGCGCCGCGATACTGGCGGGAATCGGCATGGATAGGCTCCTCAGATTCGGCCGCTGGAAGTG
>JAUWDL010000044.1 GCA_030608825.1 Gemmatimonadales bacterium | reverse complement strand
CGCTCGGCGATCGACCGACCGATGGTGGATCGACCGGGAGGCCGGATGATCTACAGCACCGGCAACTCTCACCTCGTGTCCGCGATCCTCACCCGCTCCACCGGCATGAGCACGAAGGCGTTCGCTCAGCGCCACCTCTTCGAACCGTTGGGCATCAGGCCGCCGGCATGGGATCGGGACCCTCAGGGATTCTACCTGGGCGGAAACAACATGGCGCTTTCCCCACGAGACCTTTTGAAGATCGGGGGGCTGTACCTGGCCGGCGGGTCGATGGATGGGCTCCGGATCCTGCCCGAGGCCTGGATCCGGGAATCTTGGCGTCCCTACAGCAGATCGCGATGGAACGGCTACGGCTACGGGTACTTCTGGTGGCACCGGCGCTCCGGGCGCTACGACGTCCACTTCGCCTGGGGGTACGGCGGACAGTTCGTGTTCGTCGTGCCCGAGCTCGAGCTGGTGGTCGTCGTGACCTCTCGCATCGGGAACAGAAGCGCGGGGCGAATGCACCGGCGCGAGATTCACAGCTTGCTCGACCGCTACATTCTGCCGGTCGTCAGCGCCGACCGCCGGCCAGACGCATCGCTTCCGGCCGGCGCCTGAGGAGTAGCATGGCGATCGTGCCGATCGCCGGCCCGATCGCGAGGGGGGCAAAAGCCCAGTCCCACCCGAAGCGCTCCTGCCACACCGGAAGCATGCGGATCGTCACGGTGGTCAAGAGGAATCCCACCGCCGTCTGGAGCGTGAGCGCGGTCCCCACGTACGCGGGCTCGGCGAGCTCGGTGATGCAGGTGGAGAACTGGGCCGAATCCGCAACGATGGCGAAGCCCCACAGAAGACAGAAAGGCGTGATCAGCCAGGCCGGTGTCGCAAACAGGAAGCCGGCCGTGAGGCAGCACGCTCCGCTGATGAGCATGCTGAGGCTCGTCACGGCGGTTCGGCCGCTGCGATCGGCGGCCAGGCCCGCCGCCCAGGCCCCCGGCCCGCCCATCGCGATCGTCGCGAACGCGATCATGCCCGCGAAGATCGGGGTCGTGAGCTCGCTGCCGTCCTGCCGGAAGCTGGCGGCGAGGTAAAGCGGGATCCACGTCCAGACGGCGTAGAGCTCCCACATGTGCCCAAAATAGCCGGCGTTGGCGAGCATCGTCGCCCGATCGCGCAGGATTCGGCCGACCGCCCGGGGGTCGAAGGGCGCCGTCGGAGCTTCGTAGGGTCCGGTCTGCAGGCCGAAGAGCGCGATCAGTCCACCGGCCGTCGCCAGCCCGGCGGAGAGGTAGAGCACGTGCCGCCAGTCGCCGATCCCACCCGCCACCCTCAGAAGGTGCGGGGCCGCCGATCCCACGGTGAGGGCGCCCACCATCACCCCCATGGCGAGGCCGCGCCTGTCGCGGAACCAGCCGGCCATGATCTTCATGCCCGGTGGGTATACGCCGGCGAGCGCCATACCGGTGACGAAGCGAAGCAGGATGGCCATGGCGGCGCCGCTTGCAAAGGAGGCGATCGCCGCGGTAGCGGCCGCGCCCAGCAGCGTCGAGGCCGCCACGAGCTTCCTGGGGTTCACGAGATCGGCGAGCGTGGTCACCGCCGAGAGGAGCGCGCCCGCCACGAAGCCGAGCTGGACGGACATGGTGAGCCACGCGGCCGCACCGGCGTCGAGCCCCCACTCCTCCGTGAGCTCGGGGACCACGGCGCTGGCGCTGAACCAGAGTGACATGGCGAGTAGCTCGGCCAGCGCCAGCCGAAGGAGCGCTTTCCTCTGCTGGTCGCGATCCGCAGCCGCGCTTCGGGCTGAACCGATCACAGATAGGGCGCGAACAGTCGTGCCACGCCATCACGAAGCCGAATCGGCAGGGGGCGGGCTTCGACCTCCTCGAGGCTCAACCGGCGGCCCGACTCCATCTTCTCCCCCGTGAGGCGAAGCATCTCGTCGGCCAGCGCTTCGTCGTAGCACTCCACGTTGTACTCGAAGTTCAGCCGCAGACTGCGCGCGTCCCAGTTCGCCGACCCGATCAGACACCAAACGCCGTCCACGACCATGACCTTGGAGTGATCGAACGGGGGAGGGACGAGCCAAACGCGGCAGCCCGGTTCCAATACCTGCCACAGCTGCGCCTGACTCGCCCACCCCACGAACCTGAGGTTGTTCTTCTCCGGAAGGACGACATCGATGTCCACCCCGCGATACGCCGCGAGGCGGAGCGCCGTCAGCGTGGGCAGATCCGGGAGGAAATACGGCGTTGCGATGCGTATCGATCGTCGCGCCGCCCCGACGGCGGCCAGAATCGTCCACAGGATCGTCTCGAAATCCTCATCGGGCCCGTCCGGAAGGCCTCGAGCCCACACATCGCCGGACGGGCTCGTCGCCGAGTGCCAGGCCGGGCCGCCGAGCAGCTCGCCGGTGGTGAAGTACCAGTCCTCGTGGGCGGCGGAGAACATCTGATCGACGATCGGGCCCTCGAAACGGAAATGCAGGTCCTGCACCGGATGCGCCGACGGCTGCTCCAGCAGGCAACCTTCACGGATGTTGAGTCCGCCCGCGAAACCGGTTTCGCCGTCCACGATCAGCAGCTTCCGATGGTTGCGAAGGTTGACGTAGGGGTTACGAAAAGGCACTCGTGATGGCAGGAACTCCGCCGTCCGGACGTTCATCGCTCTCAGGGCGCGCGTGATCCGAGGCCGGCTGTACCGCTTGCCGACCGCATCCACGAGGACCCGGACTTCGACGCCCCGGGCCGCGGCGTCGGACAGCGCGTCCACAAAGAGGCGGCCCGCCCGGTCGTCGTCGAAGATGTAGGTGGTCAGCAGGACGCTCCGCTCGGCCCGCGCGATCGCTTCCAGCATCTCCGGATAGGCTGCGTCGCCGTTGACCAGGGACCGAACGACGTTGCCCGCGAGGAGCTGGTTGCCGGTCGCCCTCCCGACCGTGCGGCTCAGCCGGCCGAGCTCTTCGTCGAGCAGGGTGGGAAGCGTCGCGGATTCTGCCGGAGCCAGGGCGCCCTCGTCCAGTTCCGGACGGAGGGCGACCAATCGGGCCGCGCGCCGCTGGATTCGGTTGATCCCGAAGAAATAGTAAGCGATCGCCCCGACATAGGGGCTGAACAAGATGAGCGCGCACCAGCCGATCGCCGCCCGCACGTCGCGTTTGTGCAGGATCACGTGCCCCGCCGCGACGACGGTCACGACCGCGTGAGCCGCGCCCGCGAGCCATGGCCAGAGAACCTCCAAGCTCAAGGTCCCGACCGCGTGCCTCGCGGGCGATCAGCTCTCACGTTTGCGCGACGCCCGATGCCGAGCGCTACCCTTCGCTGCCCTCGTACTGCTTCTTGAGCTGCTCCACGACCGCCGGGTCGGCCAGCGTCGTCGTGTCGCCGAGTGCGCGGCCTTCGGCGATGTCGCGGAGGAGACGGCGCATGATCTTCCCGCTTCGCGTCTTCGGCAGGTCGGCGGTGAAGATGACGTCGGCAGGCTTGGCGATCGCACCGATCTCCTTGGCCACGTGGTCGCGGAGCTCCTTGACCAGGTCTTCGGATACCGGGGCGCCGTCTACGACCGATACGAACGCCGCGATCGCCTGCCCCTTCAGTTCGTCCTGGCGGCCGACGACGGCGGCCTCGGCCACCACTGGGTGGGTCACGAGCGCCGACTCGACCTCCGCCGTGCCGATGCGGTGGCCGGCGACGTTGAGGACGTCGTCGACCCTCCCCGAGATCCAGTAGTAGCCATCTTCGTCACGCCTGGCGGCGTCGCCCGTGAAGTAGGCCCCCTCCCACTTCGACCAGTACGTCGTCCGATAGCGTTCTTCGTCTCCGTAGATGCCGCGAAGCATGGCTGGCCAGGGCGAGGTGATCGCGAGAAGTCCGCTCTCCGCCTCGTTACCCTCGCTGTCCAGGATCGTCGCATCGGTGCCTGGGAAGGGGAGCGTCGCCGAACCCGGCTTGGTGGCGATCGCGCCCGGAAGCGGCGTGATCATGATCGCCCCGGTCTCGGTCTGCCACCACGTGTCCACGATCGGGCACCGGTCGCCGCCGATCTTCTCTCGGTACCACATCCACGCCTCCGGATTGATCGGCTCGCCGACGGTTCCCAGCAGGCGCAGGCTCGAGAGATCGTGCTTGGCCGGCCACTCGGCCCCCCACTTCATGAACGCGCGGATCGCCGTCGGCGCCGTGTAGAGGATCGTCACACCGTACTTCTCGCACAGCGTCCAGAAGCGCCCGCGGTCCGGCCAGTCCGGCGCGCCCTCATACATCAGCTGGGTCGCGCCGTCCGCGAGAGGCCCGTAGACGATGTAGGAGTGGCCCGTCACCCACCCCACGTCCGCGGTGCACCAGTAGATGTCCTCGTCTCTGAGGTCGAAGACCCAGCGAGTGGTGGCCAGAACCTGGGTCATGTAGCCGCCCGTCGTGTGCACGATACCTTTCGGCTTCCCGGTGGTACCGTACGTGTAGAGGATGTACAGGAGATCCTCCGAGTCCATGGGCTCGGCGGGGCACTCGGCGTCGGCCTCCGCAACGAGCTCATGATACCAGTGATCTCGCTCTCCCATCGTGGCGCCACCGAGCACCTCCCCGTCCGGATGCCGGCGGACCACGACGACGTGTTCCACGATATCCACCCCGTCGACGGCCGCGTCGGCATTGGCCTTGAGCGGCACGATGCCGCCGCGCCGATACCCTCCGTCCGCGGTGATCAACACCTTGGTGCTGGCATCTTCGATGCGGTCCCGGAGCGACTGGGGAGAGAAGCCTCCGAACACCACCGAGTGGGGAGCTCCGATCCGGGCGCACGCCAGCATCGCGATTGCCGCCTCCGGGATCATCGGAAGGTAGATCGCCACGCGGTCTCCCTTCATCACGCCGAGCCCCTTGAGGGCGTTGGCGAACCGGCTGACCTCCGCGTGAAGCTCGCGATAGGTGTACGTTCTCACATCCCCGGGCTCGCCCTCCCAGACCAGGGCGCGCTTCTCGGCTCGTCCCGCCGCAAGGTGGCGGTCCAGGCAGTTGTAGGCGGCGTTGAGCTTGCCTCCCACGAACCATCGGGCGAACGGAGGTTGCCAGTCGAGAACGCGCTCCCAAGGCTGGAACCAGTGAAGCTCGCGGGCCCAGGACTCCCAATACCCCTCGCGATTATCGGCGGCGGTCAGATACGGCTGCTCACCGACCACGTGGGCTCGGTCGCGGAAGCCGGGAGGGGGATCGAAGGTGCGCTCCTCGCTGAGCAGGACGTCGATTTCACGGCGCTTGGCGGTAGTCACTTTTGCACCTCAAGATATCTTGGATTTCACCAACCGTAGGTCTCGGATTGCGGTCAAAGGTGCGTCGGCAGCGATCCAGGGGGCTGACAGACGCGTACCGGCAGCGATCCAAAGGGCTGACAGACGCATGCCGGCAGCAGACATTGAAGAGCATGAGGATGAAGCGCAAGCAGCGTCGGCGTGTCTCGCGCGATGAGTGAGGATACGCTCCTTGTCCTGGTCGTGGCCGGAATGATCCTGGCCTTCGCAATCGGGATCTGGATCGGCTTGGGTTACCCTGGTCTGTACGACAAGTACGAGCAGACGGGAAGGGCTCCGAGGGTCTCGCCATTCGCCATGCTGGTGGCCTGGTTGGCAGGAGGACTGGGCCGGCGCCGCCCGCCGGGCCCTTCCAGCCGCAGCCGAAATCGCCGCAGGTTCCTGGGTCGCGATCGTCGCGGCCGGCGCTGATCGACGCCGTGGGCACCTATACCACCCACCCGGGCACCTGGACCGACGGCAGGAGGCTGCAGGTTCGGCGCGTCCTCTGGTGGGTCCTGGCGGCCAACGTCCTCGTCATCGTCGCCAAGCTCGCCGTGGGCCTCCGTTCGGGCTCCATCGCCATACTCGGTGACGCCGGCCACTCCGGCGTGGACGCCCTGAACAACCTGGTGGCTCTGCTCGCCATCCGTTTGGCCGCCGAACCGCCCGACGCCGAGCATCCGTACGGCCACGGCAAGTTCGAGACGATCGGGGCGCTCGCCATCGTGAGCTTCCTCTCGATCACCTGCTTCGAGCTGATGACGGGCTCGATCGGTCGGCTGTTGGCCGGCGTGTCTCCTCCCCGTCTGGAGCCGCTCACCTTCGCCGTTCTGGGAGCGACGATGGTGGTGAACCTGGGGGTGGCGTCGACCGAGATGCGCTACGCGAAACGGCTACAGAGCGAGATGCTGGCGGCCGATTCCAGACACACGATGGCGGACGTCTTCGTGACCGCCTCTGTGCTGGGCGGCCTCGTCCTGGTCGGGCTGGGTTGGGCGGCGGCCGACGCCTGGCTCGGTATCCTGGTGGCGATCGTGATCGCCTACAGCGGTTGGCAGATCCTCCGCACGACGGTTCCGGTCCTCGTGGATCGGCGCGCGATCGATGCCGATGCGATCCGGCGTATCGCCCACGACACGCCCGGCGTGGAGGCAGCCACCGACATCCGATCGAGGGGACGACCCGGCGAGACGTTCGCAGAACTCACGATCCAGGTCCATCCGGGCACGAACGTCCGCGAGGCGCACGGGATCGCCGATGCCGTGGAGGAAAGGCTGAGGGAGGGAGAAGGCTTCTACGGCGTGGTCGTCCACGTGGAGCCGCAGGCCGATTGATCCTGTCCGAGGCGACTCAGGCCGTGGCGGGCCGCCACGTGCACTTCCGGTCGCCGCGGCCCTCGCACTCGACGTGCGAGATCGGGCCCTCTTCGGCCCGGTACAGCTCCAGGGACCTCTCGAGGGCGGCATTCAGAAGCAGACAACCGGCGTCGGAGCCGCAGGCTTGAGCCAGAAGGCCGCCGTTCATGATGAGGCCCGGAGGGCGAAGCTCTGTTCGCACTTCTCCGTCGGGAGCCAACTGCCTCGCGATGCGGGAGACGCCGCGCAGACCCATCCGGCGCCGCACGCTTGCTGGAAGGCCTCGAGCGATCGACCGCACCCCGCTTCGACTCTTCGACGCCTCCTGTGCGAGACGCCGTCCAGCATCCGAGAAGATCGAACGTGCGTCAGGCCGGCGGCTCACCAGCTGGAACAACTCCCCCACCTCCTGGGCGCGGAGGGAGCCGCCATCACGTGAGAGTGCGGCGTACCGGCGGATGTTCGCTTCGACGACCGAACTGAGACCCAATCTCCTGGGCAGGGACTGCTGCACATCCTCGTGCTTGAGGTGCTCAGTCGGGATGTCGGCGTCTCGAAGCGACTCGAGGAGTGCCAACGCCACGTCCGGAGAGACCTCGGCTTCGGCCCACGTCCGTCTGCTCATCTTGAGACGCAACGCTACCGAGCATGACCCCGAGGGGCAAGCGTGAGGTCGCTTGCAGCCCTGGCGCTCGGCGGCATCGTGGTGGCCGTCGCGGGACGGCTTCGCTGGCTCACCCCTTCCGGACAGCTGGCTGCCGCCATCGTCGGTCTCGCCGTCCTCCTCGGCTCCGGGACGCTCGGGGTCACCCTTCTCTTCGTTTTCTTCCTGAGCTCCTCGGCGCTGAGCCGGTTGGGGGCCGAACGGAAGGGCCGAGCCGGCGAGCCTGGAGGCCGCAGCGCGATGCAGGTCGTGGCCAACGGCGGCGTTGCGGCCGGGCTCTCGTTGTTGGCTCTGGCAGGCTGCGTTCCGGCGGCCCAGTATGCGCTGGTCGGTGCGTTGGCGGCGGCCACGGCCGATACGTGGGCGACGGAGATCGGATCGGCGGGCGGCTGGCCGACGTGGTCCGTGATCGGCCGAGGGCGCGTAGCTTCGGGCGACTCCGGGGGAGTATCGATCCCCGGAACGCTCGGCGGGATCGCGGGCGCGGCGCTGATCGGAGTCGTCGCCGCCCTGATCTCCCGGTCGGGCGCCGGGGCCGACGAGTGGATCCGCATGGGCCTCCTGGCGGGCACCGCGGGGATGTTCGTCGACTCGATCCTCGGAGCGACGCTCGAGGATCGGCTGGGCTTCATCGGCAACGATGAGGTGAACCTCGGATGCACGCTCGTCGGCGCATCCGTGGCCCTGGCGTTGCACGGCG
>JAUWDL010000099.1 GCA_030608825.1 Gemmatimonadales bacterium | reverse complement strand
GAGGGCGATGGTCTGGCCAGGCTCTGCCTTCAGGCTGATGTCCTTTAGCACCGGGATGCTTGGATCATACTCGAAGTCCACGTGTTCAAACTCAACGTTTCCCTCGAAGTCGTCCACACCTATCGCGTTGGAGGCGTTCGTGAGCTGCGGGATCGCCTCCAAGCTGACGATGGGAGACGGTCCGGCGAGGTACGACGGTCGGATGGACGCTCACGACCACATACGCTGTGTGAGCTGTGGCTGCGTCACCGACATCGACCAGGCCTCCTCTCCCGACTGGCTTCGGACGGTGTCCCTTCGAACCGACTTCGAGGTCCTCGGTTACCGGCTGGAGCTGGTCGGGACCTGTCCGGACTGCCTGGCCTGAGCGCCCGCTCCCGCCGCTCGGCCCCATAGATGGACTCCCTGGGAATAGGGTTCACGGCCGCCTTCGCGGCCGGCCTGCTTTCGTTTCTCTCCCCGTGCGTGCTGCCCCTCGTGCCCTCGTACCTCTCCTTCGTGACAGGCCTCGGAATGGAGGAGCTCGAGAGTGGCGACGCCGAGCTTCGGCGCACGACGTTGATTCACTCCCTCCTCTTCGTCGCTGGCTTCAGCTCGATCTTTCTGGCTTTGGGCGCCTCGGCCAGCTTCCTGGGTCAGATTCTCAGGGAGTATCAGCTCTGGATCGCGCGCATCGGGGGCGTGATCGTCCTCTTCTTCGGCCTCCATCTGCTCGGCCTCACACCGATTCGGTGGCTCCAGCGCGAGCGCCGCATGCATCTGGAGCGCAAGCCGGTGGGTTACATCGGCTCGTTCGTGGTCGGCGTGACGTTCGGGGCAGGCTGGACTCCGTGCATCGGACCGATCCTGGGCGGGATCCTCACCTTCGCCGCGACGCGGCAGACGCTGGGTGAGGGCGTTCAGCTGCTCGCCTTCTACTCGGCGGGACTCGCGGTCCCGTTCATCCTGAGCGCGGTGGGATTCACCTGGTTTCTGGCCACGTTCAAGCGGCTGCGAAGGCACATCGTTTGGGTGGAGCGAGCCAGCGGAGCCCTTCTCGTCCTCGTCGGCCTGCTTCTGCTGAGCGGTCAGTTCACGATGCTCGCCTCGTGGGCGGCGAACCTCACGCCCGACTGGATCCTGGAACGGATCTAGCTCAGGAAGCGGTCCGGCCGACCAGTGCCTCCTCGCGCTCGATCTCCTCGCTGAGCAGCTGCCGCTCCAGGAGCCGCTTGTAGACGCCGTCGAGCTCGAGGAGCTCCCGGTGCCGACCCTGTTCCACGAGCTGCCCTTCTTCGAGCACGAAGATTACGTCCGCGTCCCTCACCGCGGAAACACGGTGCGAGATCAGGATTGAGGTCCGCCCGCGCATGTACTGTCGGAGCTCGTGCAGGATGGCCGATTCGGTAACCGAGTCCACGGCCGACAGCGCGTCGTCCAGGATGAGAACCGGCGTGTCGCGGTAGAGAGCGCGCGCCAGAGTCGCTCGCTGTTTCTGGCCGCCCGAAAGGTTGATGCCCCGCTCGCCGAGGTGCGTGTCGATGCCCTCCGGCAGCACGGCGAGCGCCTCGGTGAGGTGGGCGATGTCCACCGCCTCCATCAGCCGCTCGACGTCCGCTTCCTCCGCCCCGTGCAGCGCGATGTTCCGCTTCAGTGGCATGCTGAACAGGAAGGATTCCTGCGGAACGACCGAGACCGCGTCCCGAACCACCGCCAGAGGAAGCCGCCTCACATCCGCTCCGTCGAAAAACACGGCGCCCTCGGTCGCGTCGTAGAGCCGCGAAAGCAGCCGCACGATCGTCGATTTTCCACTTCCGGTCTGGCCGACGATCGCCGCGGTTTGTCCCGGCTCGATGATGAGCGAGATGTCCTTCAACACCCAGCGCTCGGTGTCCGGGTAGCGGAAGGAAACGTCCCGGAGCTCGACTCGCCCCCGGACCGACCCGATCGGCAGCGGCGATGGATCTTCGGCGATGGACGGGACGACCGACATCAGCTCGTTGATCCTCCGCATCGAGGCTGCGCCACGCTGGAAGAGGTTGGTAACCCAGCCGAGGGCGATCATCGGCCAGCCGAGGAGGGTCAGGTAGAAGCCGAACGCCACGAAGTCGCCGACCGTGATCCGCCCCGAAATGACGAGGCCTCCGCCGTACCAGAGCAAGATCACCGCCCCGATGCCGGTGAGCAGGATGAGCGACGGGTGGAAGGCGCCCCAGACGCGGGCCAGGCTCATGTTGCGATCCAGGTACTCCTCGTTCAGCTTGGCGAAGCGCCCGACCTGGGCCTCCTCCTGGGTGTAGGCCTTCACGATCCGGATGCTCGAGAGGAACTCCTGGCTGTAGTTGGAGAGCTCGGCAAACTGGCTCTGGATCTTCTCGAAGCGGTCGTGAATCTGCCGGCCGAACAGGAAGACCGCGGCCGGCAGGATCGCCAGCGGGATCATGGCGAGCAGGGTGAGGACGGGGTCGATCCATATCATCAGCAGAAGGGCGAGCGTGCTCACCGTGGCCGTGTTCACGGCGTACATGATCGCCGGCCCGGCTACCATGCGAACCGCCAACACATCGTTGGTGGCCCGACTCATCAGGTCCCCCGTCCGCCAGCTGTCGTAGAACTGCGCCGGAAGCCGGAGAAGGTGGCCGAAGAGATCGTTTCGCAGGTCCGTCTCGATGCGGCGGCTGATCCCGTTCAGAAGCTCTCGCATGTAGTACCGGCTGATGCCCGCGAGGATGGCCACCAGAACGATAAGAAACGCGTAACGCACTATGAGTGAGCTGCTTAGCTGTGCCTCCAGCGCGTCGATCGCTTCCTTCAGCAGGTAGGGTCCGAGCAGCATGAAGACGTTGCCGACCACGACCAGCACGAGGCCCGTCAGGATTCCCCTGCGGTAGGGCTGGAAGTAGGGAATAAGAGTGCGAAGACTCTTCATTGGCTGCAGACCTGCGAAGTTGCCGTGACCTCACGCGCCCTCGACGGGTCCATCGGATGAGGGCCGGTGAGCGCAGCAAGGTAAATCTCGAGGTATTCACGTTCAACGTGGGGAGGCAGGATGGGTGGCATGACCGAGCTGAGGAGGTTCGGAGCGGATTGTGGCTCCCGCTTGCCCGGGATGCTGGCGCTCACGGTCGCTGGCGCCCTCACGGCAGGGGCGGTCGCCTGCGGCGGAGCCCCGGAAATCGAGCCCGAGACGGCCGTGGACACGCTCGCTCTGCTCGATCGGGAGTTGGATCTGGCGATGAGCGGGGACACGGCTCCCGCCGAGCTGCGGGACAGCCCGCGCGACTCGCGCGAGTCCGGGGAGCGCCCCGACCGTCGGCCGGCCGAGCGGCGATCCCCTCCACCGCCGGCGCCGCCTTCCTCTTCGCCCGAGACCCCGCCGGCCAAGGATCCCGCCACCGCGGAACGGGCCTCGGCGGAGCCTGAGGAGTCGGCGACCGGTGAATCGAGCGCCGATGTCGGCGAGCCGGCCGATGTACTCGACTCATCGGGACCTGGACCCGCGCTCCGAAGCGTCGCCGCCGCCGCCACGTTCGAGGTGACGCTCAACCAGGAGCTGAGCACCCGTCACAACCGTGTCGGAGACCTGTTCTCGGCGACCCTCGTGGATCCTCTGACGGATGGCCGATGGGTTCTCGTGCCCGCTGGGGCCCTGGTGGTCGGCGAGGTGACGGCGGTCGAGGAGTCCGGGAGCCACGGCCAGACGGCGATCATCAACCTCGACATCCACGAGGTGTCGTTCGACGGGGAGACCTATCCTCTGGAGGCCTCCATCCTGGAGGCGAACCCCGAGACCCGATCCCGTAGCTCGACCGGGGCCAAGGCCGCCAAGATCGGCGGTGCGGCCGTGGTGGGCGCCATACTGGGCCGGGTGATCGGCGGCGACGCGCTGGGGACGATCATCGGAACCGCCGTCGGCGGCGCCGCCGGAACGGCCATCGTGCTGGGGACGGATGACGTGGATGCGGTGCTGCCCCGGGGCTCGAGAATGCTCCTCAGACTGGACGCTCCGCTCGAGATGCAGGTGGCCATGCCCTGAGCCCGCGTGCCGGAGATGTGTGGATCTTTCGCTCGAGCGAGTCGTTCTACGGTATACGCGAGCGAAAGGGATCTGCCGGCATGCTAAAGACCGAAACTCTCCTCCCGCCGGCCCTCATGGTCGTCGCCCTCGCCGCAGCGCCGGACACCGCCCTGGGCCAGGAGCCATCCGGCACGCTGGTCGGGAGCGTGTTCATGGCCGAAGACAACTCGCCGCTCTCCGATGTCACGATCCTGCTTCGGGGGACGGAGCTCCAGGCGGTCTCCGACAGCCTCGGCTCCTTTCGACTCGAGGGGGTTCCGGCCGGCGAACACACGTTGACCGTGAGCTACCTGAACATGGTTTCGGATGTCGCCGGCAGCGTGGCCGTCGCCGTGTCGGATGGCGAGACGGTTTGGCTCAACATCGAGCTCGAGATCACGGTCGTCCCGGTGCCCGAGCTCGTCGTCCAGATCGAGCGGGCCGACAACGTCGGCAAGATGGCCGGGTACGATCATCGTCGCGCGACGGGCTTCGGGAGCTTCATCACGCGAGAGCAGATCGAGCGGGCCCGGCCCGGCCGGCTCAGCCAGCTATTCTACGCGGTTCCCGGGGTCCGGGTCGTGCCGGCGCCGGACAACGACATCCTCGGTACACGGCTCGTTTCCGCGCGAGGAGGAGGCCTCGACTGCCCCATGGAGCTCTTCCTGGACGGAATCCGGCAACCGTCCGCTGCATTCAACATCGATCTTCTCCCGCCCGAAGACATCGAAGCGATCGAGGTCTATGCGGGAAGCTCACGCACGCCGGCGATCTTCTCCTTCCGCGGTGCCCCTTGTGGGGCCGTGGTGATCTGGACCCGGGACCCAACGCGCCAGGACCGGGGGCCGTAGCACGGTCAGTAGCCGAGCGCGACCCCTCCTCTGCGTGGATCCGCCGCACCGTATCTGACGCCGTCCGGCGCGACGTAGATCGACTGAACGTCGCCCGAGAAGCCGGCGCGCTCCTCGAGCCGGTGGCCCCTACCCTCCAGGTCGTCGATCACCGACGGCTCCAGGCCGCCCCGCTCGTAGTAGAGCAGATCCGGAATGTGCTGGTGGTGCACCCGAGGAGCGTTCACGGCTTGCTGGGCGCCGAGCCCGTGATCGAGCTGGGCGACGAGGACCTGCAGCACCGAGGTCGTGATCGTCGGGCCGCCCGGCGTGCCGGTCACGAGTTCGGTCCGGCCGTCCGGGGCGATCACGATAGTCGGCGTCATGGCTGACAGCATCCGCTTTCCCGGGGCGATGGAGTTCGACTCTCCCTGGACCAGTCCGTACATGTTCGGCTCGCCCGGCCTGGTCGTGAAGTCATCCATCTCGTTGTTGAGGAGGAATCCTGCTCCGCGCACGACGGCCGCGGATCCAAACGAGCCGTTGATGGTCGTGGTCACGGCGACGGCGTTTCCGGCCGAGTCAACGATGGAATAGTGGGTCGTTTGAGCGGATTCCGGCCCGGCCGCCACGTCCGGCTCCGATGGTGTGGCCCGCGCCGGATCGATCGTCTTCCCGAGAGAGTCCAGGTAGGAAGGGCTCAGGAGACGGTCGATCGGCACGCTCACGAAGTCCGGGTCGCCGAGGTGGCGGTTGCGGTCGGCGTAGGCGCGCCGCATGGCCTCCGCCATCAGGTGGATCTCGTCCGCGGAGCGGTACTCGAGGCCGCGCAGATCGAAGCGCTCCAGCATGCCGAGCATCTCGGCGAGCACGATTCCGCCCCCCGAGGGCGGCCCCATGGAGATGAGGCGCCGGTCGGCGTACTCGATGACGATCGGCCGGCGCCAGATCGCCCGGTACTCCTCGAGGTCGCGCTTCGAGACCAGGCCGCCGCCCCTCGCCATCTCCGCCACGATCGAGTCGGCGATCCAGCCACGGTAGAAGACGTCCGCTCCCGACGCGGAGATCGCGTCCAGCGAGCGCGCGAGGTCCGGCTGCCGCAGCACCGTCCCGCGCGCGGGCGGGAGCCCATCCGGCAGAAAGACCGCAGCCGTCGCGGGAAAGCGGCCGAGCCTCTCCACCTGCGAGGTCAGCGCGTCGTGGAGGCGCTT
>JAUWDL010000324.1 GCA_030608825.1 Gemmatimonadales bacterium | reverse complement strand
GGCGGCATCTTCGCCATCAACTTCTTCTGGAGCATGTTCCGGGGCGAGAAGGCGCCGCCCAACCCATGGAACGCGACGAGCCTGGAGTGGCAGACACCCTCGCCGCCCAGGCACCTCAACTGGGAGCAGGCGCCCGTCGTCTACCACGGACCGCACGAGTACAGCCACCCGGATGTCACCGACAAGGATTGGCTCGCGCAGAACGAAAGACCGGATGTCGTGTCGCCGGCGAGGCATTGATGGGCGGTGGTCGCTCCTCCACTCGCTGCGCGCTTGGGGCGCAGAGTCTCCTCGCTTCGCTGCGGGGTCTCCGCGCCGTCGCGCGAGGCTCGATTCGGAGGAGCCGCCGCCCATTCAGTCTGCGGCGACAGGAGCTATTAGAGGGGTGGGACTTCGGCCACAAGGAGCCAGGGACATGAGCGGGAGAGGGTAATGGAAGCCCACTCGATGCCGTACTACGGCGGTCGGGCGCCCGAGACGGGCCTGGCCGTGTACACCCAGAAGGTGGGGATGTGGGTCTTTCTCTGCTCGGAGGTGATGTTCTTCACCGGGCTGATCGGCTCCTACATCATCCTGCGCTTCGGGGCTTCCGAGACCTGGCCGCAGCCGGGCGAGATCCTGAACATCCCTATCACCGCCATCAACACGTTCATTCTCATCTGCAGCTCGGTGACGATGGTGAAGGCGTTCGCCGCGTCCGAGATGGGAGACAAGCGCGGAACGCGGCTGTTCACGCTGGCCACGGCGGTCATCGGGGCCACATTCCTGGGCGTGCAGATCTACGAGTACAGCGAGCTCCTGGGACACGGATTCGGCCCCTGGTCCGGCCTGTACGGATCGACCTTCTTCACGATGACGGGCTTCCACGGCTTCCACGTCTTCGCCGGGGTGGTCTGCATGACGTGGGCGACGGTCAAGGCGTTCCGGGGCGGTTATGACAACGGGAACTACCAGGGTCTCGAGGTTCTGGGTCTCTATTGGCACTTCGTGGATCTCGTGTGGATCATACTGTTTACGATCGTCTACCTCATCTGACGGGAGAGCGAGACTTGGACAGCACCGAGAGGTTGCACGAAACCACCGGCGCGGTGGCGGTCGAGGCGCACGCCCGTGACCATGCGCACCCGCGCTACCTGCTGGTATGGTTGTGGCTCGCTCTGCTCACGGCTGCCGAGGTGGCGGTCGTCTGGTTCACGGCGCTGCCGAAGTCGTGGGTTGTCGTCGCGCTACTGATCATGGCGGTCTGGAAGGCAGCGCTTGTCGCCCTCTACTTCATGCACCTGCGGTTCGAGCCGCTGCGCGTGGCGGTCCTGGCGTCCTCGCCGCTGCCGCTCGCCGTACTGCTGGTGATGACCGTGCTCCAGGAGTACCGCTGACGTGAGCTCCGTTGACGTCGCCGAGATCGGGGCCGCCGCCGAGATCAGGGCTGCCGGCGAGATGAGGGCCGCCGCCGAGTGTTTCGAGGCGGCGTTGGGCGTCGTCGCGGCGCCCCGGACCGGCGTCGCGCGTGCCGCGGATTTCTTCGAGCTCACCAAGCCGCGGATCACGACCTTCGTCCTCCTGTCGGCGGCCACGGGTTTTTTCCTCGGGCTCCAGCCCGGCGTGCCGCTCGTGATCTTCCTTCACCTGATGATCGGAGTCGCGCTGGTCGCCGCGGGCACGAACGGCTTCAACCACCTGCTCGAGGTGGACGTCGACAGCCGGATGGACCGGACGCGCCGCCGGCCGATCCCCACGGGCCGCGTCAGCCCGCGCGAGGCCGGGATCTTCTCGGCTCTTACCGGCGTCGCCGGCATCGGATACCTGGCGCTGATGGTGAACCCGCTGACGGCGGCACTCGCGGCGGCCACCCTGGTCATCTACGTCCTCGGCTACACGCCGCTCAAGCGGGTCACCTCCATGAACACGCTGGTGGGGGCGATCCCTGGGGCGCTCCCGATCGCCGGCGGTTGGGCGGCGGCGCGCGGCTCCCTCGGACCGGAGGCGCTGGTCCTGTTCGGTATCCTCTTCTTCTGGCAGCTCCCACACTTTCTCAGCCTGGCGTGGATCTACCGGGAGGACTACCGGAAGGCCGGCCTGGTGATGCTGCCGGTGAAGGATCCCGAGGGCGTTCGCACGCGGCACCATACCCTCATCCACGCGTTGGCCCTGTTGCCGGTCAGCCTGCTCCCGGCGCTGCTCGGTCTCACGGGACCGGTCTACTTCGTCGGAGCGCTAGGACTGGGCCTCGCCTACCTGGCTTCCGCGGGCCGCTTCGCCTGGGGTGGTGGGGATGGAGCGGCCTGGCGTGTCTTTCGAATGTCGCTACTGTACCTGCCACTGGTGTACGGCCTGCTGATCCTGGACAAGGGAGCGCGCGAGCTGGCCCTCCACGACCTGCCGGCGGTGAACGCCGTTCTCAACGGCCTGACGACGGCCTTCCTGTTGACCGGGTGGCGCTTGATCCGGCGCGGCAAGATGAAGGCTCATCGGTTGGCGATGCTCGCCGCCGTGGGATCCTCCGCGGCCTTCCTGGCGAGCTACCTCGTCTACCACTTCCAGGTGGGCTCCGTCCCGTACCAGGGCCTCGGCTGGACCCGAACGCTCTACTTCACGATCCTGATCACGCACACGGTGCTCGCGACCTCTCTGGTGGTGCTCGTGCCGATGACGCTCATCCGTGCGCTGCGTGGGAACTTCGATCGGCACCGGAGCATCGCCCGCGGGACCTTGCCCGTGTGGCTCTACGTTTCCGTCACGGGCATCATCGTCTACCTCATGCTGTACGTGCTTTGATGCGGAGCCCTCGCGGGGTGCGTGCGGCGTCACTCTCCGCGGCCGTCGTGCTCGCCGCGACTGCGGTTCTCCTGGCTCTTCCGGCCCCGCTCCTGGCCTGTCCCTCGTGCATGTCCGCGGCGGATCAGC
>JAUWDL010000023.1 GCA_030608825.1 Gemmatimonadales bacterium | reverse complement strand
CCCG
Organism: Gemmatimonadales bacterium; assembly: GCA_030608825.1. GTDB lineage: Bacteria > Gemmatimonadota > Gemmatimonadetes > Palauibacterales > Palauibacteraceae. The sequence continues at coordinate 9,788 of JAUWDL010000023.1, read as the reverse complement.
CCGAAGATGTTGAAGAGGATGGAGCGGACGCTCGGATCCTCCGTGATGATCTCCAAGGCCGCCACGACCTTCTCGGGGCTGGAGGACCCTCCGATGTCCAGGAAGTTCGCCGGGCTACCGCCGTAGTACTTCACCAGATCCATCGTCGCCATCGCCAGGCCGGCTCCGTTCACGCAGCAGCCGACGTCCCCGTCCAGCTTGATGTAGCTGAGTCCCGCCTCCCTGGCTCGTTGCTCGGAGGGGGCCTCCGCGCCCTCGTCCCGCATCTCCGCGATCTCGGGCTGCCGGAAGAGCGAGCTGTCATCGATGTTCATCTTCGCGTCGATCGCCAGCACTTCGCCTTCGGGCGTGGAGACGAGAGGGTTTATCTCTGCGAGCGTCGCGTCGGCCCCTTCGTATGCGCTCCAAAGTCCAGCCAGGACGCGGGCGGCCTGTTTGGCGAGGGCCGGGTCGGAGAAGAGCCTGTATGCGAGCCCGGTCGCCTCGTGCGGCATCAGGCCGTAGCGCGGATCGATCGCCTCCTTGAAGATCGCCTCGGGCTTCGTCGCCGCGACCTCCTCGATATCCACCCCCCCCTCCGGCGAGACCATCATGACAGGCCGCTGTGATACACGGTCCATCACGATCCCCACGTAGGCCTCCGTCGCGATCTCCACGGCCGGAGCGACGAGGACCTTTTTGACGACGAGGCCCTTGATCTCCATTCCGAGGATCGCTTCGGCCGCCTCGCCGGCCCCCGCGGGATCGGATGCGAGCTTGACTCCACCCGCCTTCCCTCGGCCGCCCGCATGCACCTGTGCCTTGATGACCACCGTGCCGCCGAAGCGAGCGGCGGCCTCTCTGGCCTGCTCGGCGCTTTCCGCGAGCACGGAATCCGGAACGGGAAGGCCATGGGATCGGAAGATCTCTCGTGCCTGATACTCGTGGATGTTCATGGTCCTCTGCGGTTAGCGATTCGTTGCCGGGGACGGCAGCTCGAGCGTGATCGTCGTGCCGGTCGAGCCATGCAGGGCTGCAGCTCCGCGCTGCAGCTCCGCGATGACCGACCGCCGACCTCCCCCTTCCACGAAGTGGATGGCCGCTTCCAGCTTGGGGCCCATACTTCCGGCGCCGAGGTCCTCCTCGGCGAGGAGAGCCCACCCCTCTTCGGGGGTGAGCCGCGGGATAAGCTCTTGTTCCGGCGAACCGAACGACCGGTACACACCCTCTACGTTGGTCAGGATCAGGAGGAGACTCGCGTCGATGTCATGCGCGAGGATCGCGGCCGCACGGTCCTTGTCCACGACCGAGTCCATCCCTTCGAGCCCGAGGACGGGATCCAGGTACACCGGGATCCCCCCTCCGCCGCAAGAGACCACTATGGTGCCGCGGTTGACGAGCTCTTTTACGGTGTCCGACTCCAGGATCTCCAACGGCTCGGGACTCGGAACGATGCGGCGGAGCCTGCCCCGCCGGTCCGACCGGAGGTCCACTCCCTCCGCGATGAGCTCGCTTCCTACATCGGGGTCCACGGTCCGGCCCACGAACTTCCTGGGCTCGTGAGTTGATGGGTCCTCGGGATCCACGAGCACCTGGTTGATCACCGTAACCACGCGCCGGTCGATCCCCTCCTGGGCCAAGGCGTTCTGAAGAGATTGCTGGATCATGTAACCGATCCAACCGGCCGTACCGGCCACGAGCACGCCGAGCGGAAGCTCATCGACGGTCGATCGGGCTCGCTCGTTGCGAAGGAGCGCATCGCCCACCTGCGGGCCGTTTCCGTGGACGATGGCGATTTCCCAGCCGTGCCGCGCGAACTCCAGAATCGGCGCGAGGCTCTCGCGAGTATGTCGAAACTGGGTCTGGATCTCGGCCGGGCCGCCCGCCGGGGACAGGGCGTTGCCGCCGATCGCGATGACGACACGCTCCCCGTTACACTGGGTCACCTGATTCGAGCTCGTCACCTGGGAGGCGCCGCGTGGGCGTCAGGCATCCGGGAGGGACACACCCTCGGCCGCCAGGTACTCGCCGACTTGCGAGCGGATCTCGTCCAGCAGCTCGGGCGTGTCGGCCTCGATCCGGGCCACGACGACGGGTTGAGTGTTGCTGGCTCGGATCAGCGCCCAGCCCCCGTCGAAGAGAATCCGGGCACCGTCGATGTCGATCACCTCGTGGGATCGCTTGTAGTGCTCCACCGCACGCTTCACGAGGTCGAACTTCAGCTCTTCCGGGCAATCCAGGCGAAGCTCGGGTGTGGACGGATAAGCGGGGATCTTCGCGACGATCTCGGAGAGCGGCCGGCCGTCACGAGCCACCAACTCGGCCAGGCGGGCCGCATCGTAAATCGCATCATCCGTTCCGAAATACCTGTCAGCAAAACAGATATGGCCACTCATCTCACCTGCGAGGGGAGATCCGGACTGGCGCATCCTCTCCTTGATGAGCGAATGGCCTGTCTTCCACATAATCGGAATGCCGCCGGCTCGCTCGATCATCTCCGGCAAGGCCTTCGAGCACTTGACGTCGAAGATGATCTCGGCTCCCGGGTGGTCCTTCAGGACGTCGAGGGCGAACAGGAGCAGGAGGTGGTCCCCCCGGATGATCACGCCCTTCTCCGTCACCGCGCCGATACGGTCCGCATCTCCGTCGAGGCCGACTCCGAAAGCGGCGCCCGTGGAGACCACCCGGTCGATGAGGTCCTTCACGTTCTCGTCGACCGTGGGGTCGGGGTGGTGATTCGGGAAGGTGCCATCGGACTCGCAGTAGAGCGGATCGACCTCAGCACCGGCGGCGCGGAGAGCCCGCGCGGCGACGACGCTGCCGGCGCCGTTACCGCAGTCGAGGACGAAACGGATCGGCGGCTCTACGCGCGCTCGGCGCCCGATCTCCTCCACGTAACGGTCCAGCACGTCGACCTCTCGGACCGATCCGGCGCCCGAGATGAGCTCATCCGCCTCTATGCGCGCTCGAAGCGCCTGAATGGCCTCTCCGTAGAGCGGGCGGCCTCCAACGGTCATCTTGATGCCGTTGTACTCCGGGGGGTTGTGGGAGCCCGTGATCTGGATCCCTCCGTCGGTCTCCAGCTCGTAGGTGGCGAAGTAGAGGGCGGGCGTCGGGACCATCTGCACCAAGAGGACGTCGACCCCGGAGGCGTTGAGCCCCTCGATCAGGGCGGAGGCGAGATCCGGGGAGCTCGGCCGGTTGTCGTGGCCCACGGCCACCGTCTTGCCGGACCCAATCTCGCTCCCGTAGGCACGCCCGACCGCACGAGCCAGGTCGGGGTCGAGGGTCTCGCCGACGATTCCCCGAATGTCGTACTCACGGAAGGCCTGCCCGGGTACCTTCATGGGCCTACCGTGCTCGCCGAGTTCAGCCGCTCTCGCGGGATAGACGTGTCGGAGGATCCCGCCGCGGAGGCTTCGGTCGTCACCGCCGACTCCAGGTCCGCGCCCGCCCGCTCGAAGGCGCGCAACGCCGGTCCGGGGAAAAGGCCGAGCGTCAGGATGCCGCCGGCGCAGATCGCCGTCGAGAGACGGAACGCGAAACCGCCGTTTGGCACGGGGCGCTCCGTCCCTTCCTCGAAGTACATCTTCCACACCACGCGCAGATAGTAGTAGTAGGAGATGAGGCTGCTGAGGACGAGCGTCACGGCAAGCGCCACCTGGCCCGCGTCGATCGAGGCTCGCAGCAGGTACAGCTTTCCGACGAAGCCTCCGGTCGGAGGGAATCCCGCCAGAGACAGAAGGAACAGCAGAAGCGCGAAGGCCAGTCCGGGGCGTCGCCATCCGAGGCCTCGGAAGTCGGCCAGCGTCATGCGCCGGTCTCCCTTCCCCGCGACGGCGTAGACGACGGCGAACGCCCCCAGTGTCATGAGCGTGTAGGCGGCCAGATAGAAGAGCGCCGCCGCACGCCCGAACGCGGTGCCGGCTGCCACCCCGACCAGCAGAGAGCCCGCGTGAGCGATGGAGGAATAGGCCAGGATCCGCTTGACGTTGTTTTGAACCAGCGCGATGAGGTTCGGATCGATCTTGGTGAGCATCGCCAGCCACCACACGATTCCGGTCCAGAACTCCGCCGCCGGCGCGAGCTGACCCGTGAACACCCTGAGGAGAGCTATGAACGCCGCCGTCTTGACTCCGACGGCCATGTATCCGGTTACCGATGTCGGGGCGCCTTCGTACGCATCGGGCGTCCACATGTGAAACGGGACCGCGGCGATCTTGTAGCCGAATCCTATCAGCAGGAGGGTAACCCCCGAGTAGAAGAGGACGCTGCCCTCCTCGACGCTCGCGGTGACACGCTCCATCACGTCCGGGATGTTGGTGCTTCCGGTCGCCCCGTACAGCAGCGCGATCCCATAGAGGATGAACGCGCTCGCGAACGCCCCCACGAGGAAGTACTTGAGGCCCGCCTCCGCCGAGCGGGGGTCGTTTCGGTTGAATCCGGTGAGGACGTAGACGGCGATCGACATGAGCTCGAGGCCGAGGAAGACCAGGAGAAGGTCGCGGGCGCCGATGAGCACCAGCATGCCGACCGTCGCCAGGAGAACGAGCGCGTAGAACTCGCCGATGTGGAGGCCTTCCCGGCGTCCGTAGTCGAAGGCGAACAGGAGGGCGAGGAGCGTTCCGCCGAGCAGGATGAGGCTCGCCGCCAGCCGAAAGCCGTCAACCGCGACCAGGCCCGACGAGGCCTCGACGTTGAGTCCGACCCAGAGGCTGGCCGCGGCGGCGGCAAGGACGCTCGCCACAGCCACGCGCCCCGTCCACGCTCCGCTCGGTCCCGGCTCCCGGCCCCGGATGAAGACGTCCGTGAGCAGGACCGCGAAGGCCCCGAGCGTGAGCACGGTCTCGGGCAGAAGCGCGATCAGGTAATGGCCCGGGGAGGAGTAGTCGAGGATCATGGGCCGGCCCTCCCTTCGACCGGCGGGGGCTCCTCCATCTGCCGGGCCCCGAGCTCGACCCGTTCAATGAGCGCGTCGACGGAGGCCGACATCCGGTCCAGGAACGGCTGCGGATAGACGCCGATGAGCAGGATCAGGCCCAGCAGCGGCGCTATGATCCACCGCTCCCGCCGGTTCAGGTCCTTCAGCTCCCGATTCTCATCCCGCGACAGCGGGTTCAGGATCACTCGCTGCACCATGGGAAGCATGTAGGCGGCAGCGAATATGACGCCGGTCGTGGCCAGGATGGCAACGAGTGGGAACCTCTGGAACGTCCCGAGGAGGATGAGAAACTCTCCCACGAAGCCGTTGGTGCCCGGGAGGCCGATCGAGCTCAGCGCGACGACGGTAAACGAGAAGGCGAAGAAGGGCATCACCTTCGCCAGCCCGCCGAAATCGGCGATCATGCGGGTGTGGCGCCGCTCGTAGATCATCCCGATCAGGAGGAAGAGGGCGCCCGTGGAGATGCCGTGATTCACCATCTGGAGGATCGCCCCCTCCAGGGACTGCCGCGTGAGCGCGAAGACGCCTATCATCACGAAGCCCAGGTGGGCCACCGACGTGTAGGCGATCAGCTTCTTCGCGTCGGGCTGCACCGCCGCCACCCAGGCCGCGTAGATGATCCCGATCAGACCCAGCAGCACGATCGTGCCGATGGCCGCGGGGCTCGTCGCGGCGACCGGGAAGAGCGGCATGGCGAACCTCAGGAAGCCGTACACGCCCATCTTCAGGAGGATGGCGGCCAGGACCACCGAGCCTGCCGTCGGCGCCTCGACATGCGCGTCGGGCAACCAGGTGTGCAGGGGGAAGAGGGGCACCTTGATGGCGAAGGCGAGACCGAACGCTGAGAAGAGGAGGAGCTGAAGGCCCGGCGCGATGGAGGTTCGCAGGAGGTCTAAGTACCCGAAGGAGACGACCCCGAACTGCAGTTGGTGCTGGTAGACGAGAGCCACGATCGCCACCAGCATGAGCAGAGATCCGGTGGCCGTGAAGAGGAAGAACTTCACCGCGGAGTAGATGCGGCGCTCGCCTCCCCAGATCCCGATGATGAAGTACATCGGGATCAGCATGATCTCCCAGAACACGTAGAACAGAAACAGATCCATGGCCACGAAGACGCCCAAGATGCCGGTCATCAACACGAGCATGCTGGCGTAGAAGGCCCGCTCCCTCTTCTTGATGTACGAGAACGAGCCGGCGACGGAGAGCGGCATGATCACCGTCGTGAGCAGGATCATGAGGAGCGATATGCCGTCGAGGCCCACCGCGTACTGGATCCCCCATCGCTCGATCCACGGGAAGGACGCCGTGTTCTGGAACTCGGCCGTGCCGAGCTGGAAGGTCCAGAAGAGCGGCAGCGATAGGCCGAGGGCGAGCAGCGTGGCGAATAGAGCGGTCCAGCGGGCCCTGCTCTCCGGGCCGGCCAGACATCCCAGCGCGCCGAGGAACGGAATCGCCAGAAGGAGCGTGAGGACCCAGTGACTGCCGTAGAGGGATTCCATCGTCAGAACGCCAGGCTTCCGAGGATGATCAGCACCCCGATCATGAAGACGAGGAGGTAGGTGCTCACCCGACCCGTCTGGAGCTGACTCCCCGTCCATCCGACGACCCGGGCCACGCCGCCGAGGCCGTTCACGGCGCCGTCGATCAAGCGATCGTCCACGATCCGCCAACAACCGCGCCAGAGAGCGAGAAGAGGCCGCACGATCAGTCGGTCGTACAGCTCATCCACGTACCACTTGTGGTAGAGCAGCGAGGCCGCTCCACGCGGCTCGGAGGACTCGGCGGCCGGCAGGTACCGGCGGCGGGAGAGCCTCCGGAACACCACGATGATCGTCAGGATCGCGAGGACGGTTCCCATAACGGCCCAGAAAGCCTCCCCTCCTCCGAGGGGAGCTTCGTGGGCCATCCCCTCGCCATGTGCGCCCCCGGCAGCCGCACCGGAGGCGGCCGATGCGACGTCCACGGCCGGTGCGAAGACGGGCTCGAGCCAGGAGTGGAGCAGGTCGAGGTTCGGCAGCGGAAGCACCTCGGGGATCTGCACCCATCCGCCCACGGCGGAGAGGGCCGCGAGGATCGCGAGCGGAACCCACATGACCGGAGGCACCTCGTGCAGACGGCCTCGGGCGGACTCGCCGCTCCGGTTGGCTCCGGCTTCACCTCCGCCGACCTTCGCAAAGCTTCGGTTGTCTCCGTGGAAGGTCATGACCATGAGGCGCGTCATGTAGCCGGCGGTCAGCAGAGCGACGATGAGCGCCGTGCCCCACAAGACCGCGTACCCCCGGACCCCGGCCTCCCAGATGATCTCGTCCTTTGAGAAGAAGCCGGCGAACGGAAAGACGCCCGATATGGCCAATGTGCCGATCCACATCGTGGCTGCCGTGATCGGCATCAGCCGACGCAGGCCGCCGTAGTTGCGCATGTCGTTGGGATCGCCGTGATCCCCGGATTCATCCCAGGCGTGGTGCATCGCGTGGATGACCGCCCCGGCGCCCAGGAAGAGGAGCGCCTTGAAGAAGGCATGCGTCATCAGATGGAAGATCCCGGCCGTGTACGCCCCCACGCCCACGGCCACGAACATGTAGCCCAGTTGGGAGATGGTGCTGTAGGCGAGGACCTTCTTGATATCGTACTGCTGCACGGCGATGGAGGCGGCGAACAGCGCCGTCCCGACGCCCACGGAGGCCACGATGGCCTGCGTGAACGGAGCGAGCGCGAAGAGGACTCCGGAGCGGGCGACCAGATAGACGCCCGCCGTGACCATCGTGGCGGCGTGGATCAACGCCGACACGGGTGTCGGGCCGGCCATCGCATCGGGGAGCCACACGAACAGGGGTATCTGGGCCGACTTGCCGACGCATCCGAGGAAGAGGAAGAGCGTGATCGCCGTCACCACCGCACCACCCGCGAGGAGCGTCGTCGGCGCGCGCTCGAAGATCGTGGGCATGTCGAGCGTCCCGAACACGCCGAACAGGAGGAACATGGCGATGAGGAACCCGATGTCGCCGATCCGGTTGACGATGAATGCCTTCTTCCCCGCGTCCGAGAACTCCCGGTTCTCGTACCAGAAGCCGATCAGCAGGTAGGAGCAGAGCCCGACTCCCTCCCAACCCACGAACATGAGCGGGTAGTTGGCGCCCAGGACAAGGAGCAGCATGAAGAAGATGAACAGGTTGAGGTACGAGAAGTACCGGGAGTACCCGGGATCTTCCCGCATGTAGCCGACGCTGTAGACGTGGATGATCCCTCCCACCCCGGTCACGATCAGCGTCATGAGCACCGACAGCTGATCGAAGAGGAGGGTCACCCCGATCTCGAGCTGGCCGGAGCGCATCCAGGTCCAGAGCGGCACGAGCGACGGGTCGTGTGGGGCCGCGGCACGCATGGCGGCGAAGTTCAGGAGGCACACGACGAACGCCCCCAGCACGGCCAGAGGGCCGACGATGGTCGGCACCGTCTTGTTCTCCCGCCAGGCGAAGGCACCGATTCCGTTCAGCGCGGCGCCCAGGAGAGGCAGGCCCAGGATGAGGGCCGGGAGGATCGGGTGGTATGCCTCGCTCACGATCGCTCCTCCATGGGCCGGCCGCAGAAGATACGGGCTACCACCTCAACCTCCGGAACAGCTCGAGATCCACGCTCTGATAGTGCCGGAAGATGGCCAGGATGAGCGCCAACCCGACCGCCGCCTCGGCCGCCGCCACGGAGATCACGAAGAAGACGACGATCTGGCCGTCGATTCCGTGCACGCGTGAGAAGGCGACGAAGCTGAGGTTGACGGCGTTGAGCATCAGCTCGACGCACATGAAGACGATGATCGCGTTGCGCCGCAGCAGCACGCCCCCCACCCCGATGGCGAACAGGACCGCGCTCAGGACGAGAGCCAGGTCGACCAGGTAGCCCTCGCTCACGGCGCGCGCTTCCGGGCGAGCACGACCGCGCCCACGATGGCGACGACCAGGAGGATCGAGGTGACCTCGAAGGCCACCAGATAGCGCGTGAAGAGCGGCTCGGCCACTGCCGCCACGGCTCCGCTCGATTCGAGCAACGAGTCGAGAGCGGAAGGGCCGCCGAGCCCGTCAACGTCGCCGTCGGCCATAAAGAGACGCGCGAAGATGGCGACCAGGGCCACGGCGACTGAGCCGGCCAGAACCCGCCCGAGGCCCCGTCGAATGTCGCTCGGCTGCGTGCTGCCCAGGTTCAGAAGCATGATCACGAAGAGGAAGAGCACCATGATCGCGCCCGCGTACACGATGATCTGAACGGCGGCGATGAAGTGCGCATCCAGGATCACGAAGAGCCCGGAGAGGGAGAAGAAGGTGACGACCAGGTACAGCACGCTGGCGACGGGGTTGACTTGCGTCACCATGAAGATGGCGCTGAGTACTGCCATGGCCGCAAAGAGGAAGAAGAAGAACTCGATCATTGGGATGCCGGATCCGCCGGATCCCAGAGCGCCGTGTAGGGGTGCTCCAGCTCCGTCAGTCGCTCCAGGTCGTAAACCCAGCGCTCCCGGCTGTACTCTGCGTTCTCGTAGTGGACCCCCAGGTGGATCGCCTCCACCGGACAGACCTCCTGGCAGAAGCCGCAGAAGATGCAGCGGAACTCATCGATCTCGTAGACCGCCGCATACCGCTCGCCGTTCTCGTCCTCGGCGGGGATCAGCTTGATGCAGTTCACGGGGCAGACCGTCGGACAGAGGCCGCAGCCCACGCATTTCGCCCGGCCATCTTCGTGGACCGCCATGCGGTGCGTTCCGCGCAGGCGGGGCGCGAGCTCCCACTTCTCGTCCGGGTACTGCTGCGTCACCTTGTACGGACGGATCATGTGCTTGAGGGTGACCCCGAGCCCCTTGGAGGCAGCCCGCACGTAC
>JAUWDL010000067.1 GCA_030608825.1 Gemmatimonadales bacterium | reverse complement strand
ATGGGCCGCGAGCGCACTCTGGAGCGCATCCAGGCGGCGCTCGGCTACCTGGACGCCATGGCCGCGACGAAGGACCTGGGTGAACCGTGACCGACCGGGTCGTCGACGAGATGTGGATGCGCCGGGCGCTGGATCTGGCCGAAGAGGCGGGCCGAGCGGACGAGGTGCCGGTCGGGGCGGTCCTGGTGGCGCCGGACGGCCGCACGTTCGAGGCGCATAACGGCACTCGCGAGCTGAGCGATCCGACGGCGCACGCCTAGATGCTGGCGTTGCGGCAGGCCGCCGACGAGGCGGGGGATTGGCGTCTTCTCGGCTACGAGCTCTACGTGACCCTCGAGCCCTGCGCCATGTGCGCCGGGGCAATCGTTCTCGCCCGCCTTGATCGCCTTGTGTTCGGAGCGTCGGACCCGAAGGCCGGGATGTGCGGGTCGCTGGGCAACATCGTCCAGGATCCCCGCCTCAACCACCGGGTCGAGCTGACCAGCGGCATGCTGGCCGACGAGGCCGGAGAGATCCTCAGGCGGTTCTTCCGGGAGCGGCGCTAGGCGCCCTAATCTCCCCTCAGCCTTACCGCGGCATGCCTCCTCCAGCCGCTACTCCTCCACCAACGGGTTCGGGCCCAGCTCGCCGTTCGGCCGGCCCACGAAGCGCACGATCGCGTACAGCGCGGCCATCGCGAGGGCGTAGGAGAGGAGAAGCGGCAGCCCGAACGCGGTGCCGAGATCACCCAGGAACAACGCGACCAGCGCCACGACCAGGGCGTACGGGAGCTGGGTGCGCACGTGGTCCACGTGATCGCACGCGGAGGCGAGCGAGCTCATGACGGTCGTGTCGGAGATGGGGGAGCAGTGGTCGCCGAAGATGGACCCGGCGAGCACGGAGCTGATCGCGCCGAGCGTGAGCGTGTAATGGCCCCCTCCCTCGAAGCCGACCCCTCCGCCGAGCGCCACCGAGAGCGGCACAACGAGGGGGAAGAGGATCGCCATCGTGGCCCATGAGGTTCCGGTCGCGAAGGCGATCAACGCCGCCGCCACGAAGACGAAGGCGGGCAGGAGCGCCGGCATCAGGGTGTCGCTGAGGATCTGCGTCAGATAGGTCGCCGTCCCCAGGGCGGCTGTGACCTCTCCCAGGGACCACGCCAGGGTGAGGATGACGGCCGCGAGGACCAGGGCTCGCACCCCGCCGAGCCAGGCGTTGATCGCCTCCTCGAGGGAGAGGATGCGCTGCCCCACCGAGAGGCCGATGGCGACGAGGCACCCGGCGAGCGAGCCCCAGAGGAGGGCCTTGAAGGGATCGGCCGCCCCGAGCACGTCCCACAGGGAACCGGAGCCGGCCGACGCCCGGCCGTCGAAGTAGAGGCCGAGAACAACGACGAGGATCACGGTCAGCACCGGAATCGCCGCGTTGTACCAGCGTCCGGGCACCCCCTCCTTGGCCTCCGTCGTCTGATCGGTCGTGTCCACCAGGAGCTGCGCGCCATCCCGGTACAGCCCCTCTCCCCGCCGCGCCCTGCGCTCCGCCGAGAGCATCGGGCCGAAGTCCCGCTGAGTTGCCACGAGCAGGCCGACCATGGCGATCGCCAGGATCGGGTAGAAGAGGTACGGGATGGAGTGAAGGAAGACCGTGAAGGGGCTGGCGCTCGTGAGATCCGCGGCCACCTCGGGCGCGATGCCCGGCTGCTCCGCGGCGATCGCCAGGGCGTCCCCGATCAGGGAGATCTCGTAGCCGACCCAGGTGGAGACGAAGACGATGGCCGCGACCGGTGCGGCCGTGGAGTCGACGATGTACGCCAGCTTCTCCCGCGAGACCCGCACGCGGTCCGTGATCGGCCGGAAGGTGTTCCCGACCAGCAGGGTGTTGGCATAGTCGTCGAAGAAGATCGCCAGGCCCGCCAGCCAGGTGGCGAGCTGGGCCCGCCTCGGGTTGGTGGATAGCGGACGCAGCGTGTCGACGATGCCGCGGGTTCCGCCGCTCCGGGACATGAGCCCGACCATGCCGCCGAGCAGCAGGGAGAAGACGAGGATCGAGACGTGATCGGCGTCCGCCAGGGCCGGCACGACAAAGCGGTCGATGGTGCGCCAGACTGCCGCCAGGGGGTTCAGCCCCGCGAAGAAGAACGCCCCCAGCCAGACGCCGAAGAAGAGGGAGGCGACCACCTCCTTGAGCGCGATGGCGAGGACGATCGCGATGAGCGGAGGCAGGAGGCTGACCCAGCCGGGAAGCCACTTGAGCTCGATGGAGTGGCCGCTCCGGGTCACGATGGGAGTGCCGGGCGTCCCGTACTCCAAGCGGAGAGGCAGGTCGTCTCGCCCCTCGAGACTCAGCTCGTCCAGCCGCTCCTCGGCTCCCGGCGCAAGCCGTCCCGAGGCCAGCTCGCGGCCCCCGGCCGTCAGGAGCCGGTACTCGACCCGGGAGCCTCCTTCGGGGACACGCAGCGTGATCCGGACCGGAACATCCGAGAGCGCGACGACGGGCGCGTCGACCTCGATCCGGGGTTCGGCCTGGGCAGCGGCTCCGCCCGTGCTCCGGGCAGCGGTTTCCCCGGTGCTCTCGCCCACGGCTCCTCCGGCGCTCCAGAGGAGGGTTATGAGGACGAGCCCGGCGGGATTCATCGCGCCAAGGTAGAAGGGGCCGGGAAGGCCGACAAGGAGCCTGTTTTCGCGGCTTTAGGCGCTTTGGCGAGGGTCGCGCCATGCCTGGAGGGCAAGTATACTTGGCCGGGCGGTCCACTTTCCCGCCACGGCGTCACCAACATAGAGGCGTCGCTCTCCGCGACGAGTCGGGCATGCCGGTGGCCTCAGAGGCCGAGGTGCTCCTGGATGAGGAGCAAACAGATGCCACGCTGAAGGATCTCGCGCGCCAGCTCCTGGAGCGCGAGCCGGATCCGGCCGAGCTGTTGCTCGTCGGGATTCGACGTCGCGGCGTCGAGCTGGCCGAGCGGCTCGCCACGGAAGTCGAAGCGCAGGGTGGCGTTGCAATCCCCACCGGTTCACTGGACATCACGCTTTACCGGGACGACTTCGGCCAGATCGGTCCGAAGCCCGTGATCGGCTCCACCGAGCTGCCGGTCGAGATCACGGGCCTGCACGTGGTGATCGTGGATGACGTCCTCCACACCGGGCGCACCACGCGGGCCGCGCTGAACGAGCTCTCCGACTTCGGACGCCCGAGGAAGATCGAGCTCTGCACGCTCGTGGATCGAGGCGGGCGTGAGCTCCCGATCCAGCCGGACTATCTGGGCTGCCGCTTCGAGGTGGCCCCCGGCGAGGAGATCGCCGTCAGCGTGCCCAGCATCGATGGCGAGCTGAGCGTTCGACGCGTCCCGGTCGAAAGGAAAAAATGACGGCCAATACCACGAACGGCGGCGCCGACGGGCTCGGCCTCGGGAAGGACCTGACGGGACTCCAGCAGCTCACCTGCGAGCAGATCGAGGGGATTCTCGACACCGCCGAGCCGTTCAAGGAGATCAGTGAGCGGCGCATCAAGAAGGTCCCTGTCCTCCGCGGGAAGACCATCGTCAACCTCTTCCTCGAGCCCTCCACCCGCACCCGGATCTCCTTCGAGTTCGCGGAGAAGCGTCTGAGCGCGGATACCGTCAACATCGCCTCGTCGGGCTCCTCCGTGGAGAAGGGGGAGAGCCTGGTCGACACGGCTCGCAACCTGGAGGCGATGCGGATCGACATGGTCGTGATCCGGCATGGTTCCTCCGGGGCGGCGCAATTCCTGGCCGACCGGATCCCGTCGAACGTCATCAACGCGGGAGATGGCCAGCACGAGCACCCGACGCAGGCACTCCTGGATCTGCTGACGATCCGGGACCGGCTCGGCTCGATAGCGGGCCGCCGCGTGTGCATCGTCGGTGACGTCCGCCATTCGCGCGTGGCCCGTTCCGATATCTGGGGACTCATGCGCTGCGGCGCCGAGGTGGCCGTGTGCGGGCCGAAGACGCTCATCCCGATGGGCATCGAGGAGCTGGGCGTGACGGTGCTTTCGCGCGTGGAGGAGGCGATCGAGTGGGCCGAGGTGCTCTACGTCCTTCGGCTTCAGCTGGAGCGGATGGACGCCGGCTTCGTGCCCTCGCTCCGTGAGTACAACCGCTTCTTCGGCGTCTCCCGGGAGCGGCTCGAGCGAGCGCCCGGAGATATCGTGGTCCTCCACCCGGGCCCGATGAACCGCGGAGTGGAGATCGATTCCGACGTTGCCGACGGCCCCTGGTCACTGATCCTGCCGCAGGTGACGAACGGAGTGGCCGTGCGCATGGCCGTCCTTTATCTGCTCGCCGGAGGCAGTCCCGAGCGCGCCGAGTCGGCGAAGGAGGCGAGGGAATGAGCCGGCCGGTTCTGATCACGGGCGGAAGGCTGCTGGATCCATCGCAGGAGCTGGACGGGCCGGGCGCTCTTCTGATAAGGAACGGTCGCATCGAGGCATGCGGCCGGGACATCGTCGGGCCCGATGATGCCGAGGTCGTGGACGTGGACGGCCTCGTCGTGGCTCCGGGCTTCATCGACGTTCACGTGCACTTCCGCGAGCCCGGCGACGAGCACAAGGAGACGATCGGGAGCGGCGCGAGATCTGCTGCCGCCGGCGGGTTCACCACCGTATGGACGATGCCGAACACGGATCCGCCGATCGACGATCCGGCGGCCGTCGGCTTCGTGCGGGGCGCCGGCGAGCGTGCCGGGGGCGCCCGGGTCTACCCGGTGGGGGCCGCGTCGCGGGGGCTCGAGGGAGAGAAGATGACCGAGGTCGGCGAGCTGGTCGCGGCCGGCGCGGTCGCGGTCTCGGATGACGGGAATCCGATCTGGAACGCCGGGCTCCTGCGCCGTCTTCTCGAGTACACCCAGACCTTCGACATCCCGGTTCTCCAGCACGCGGAGGACACGGGGCTCTCGTGCGGCGGCGTGATGAACGAAGGGAAGGTGGCCACCGCGCTGGGGCTGAGGGGCGCGCCGAACGCCGCGGAGTCCTGCATGGTGGCCCGCGACTGCTACATCGCCGAGCTCACGGGCGGACACCTCCACGTTTGCCATGTGTCGACGCGGGAGGCGGTGGAGCAGGTTCGTCGCGCCAAGGAGTGCGGAGCTCACGTGACCGCGGAGGTCACGCCGCATCACCTGGCCCTCACCGAAGACGCCGTCCACGGCTACCGGACGGAAGCCAAGATGAACCCTCCGCTGCGGACCGAGGAGGATCGGCAGTCCCTTCTCGACGCCCTCGTGGACGGGACGATCGATGTGATCGCGACGGACCACGCTCCGCACCACTATGAGGAGAAGGAGCGGGAGTTCGACGACGCGCCATTCGGCGTGGTGGGTCTCGAGACGGCGCTCGGCGTCGCCATGCTCGAGCTCGTCGAGTCGGGACGGCTGTCGCTCGGCGGCGTCGTCGATCGGCTCTCGTGCGCCCCCGCCCGCATCATGGGCTTGGACGTGGGCACGTTGCGGCCGGGTGCCCGCGGCGACATTGTCGTCTTCGATCCCGCGGAGAGATGGACGGTGGATGCGTCGACGTTCATGTCCGGAAGCCGGAACACCCCCTTCGTCGGGAAGGAGCTGGTGGGCCGGGTAAGGGCCACCTGGGTCGCCGGGGAGCGTCGCTACGAGCTCCCGAGGGAGGCGTCGCCGTTCCGCGAAGGAGCCCCGCCGTATGTGGGGCAGGGCAGTGTCTAAGACCAGGACGACGAGCCGATGAGTGAGAAGCAGAAGTCGCAGGAGGTCATACCGTCGGAGATCACGCAGCTCCTCGAGCATCGGGCCACCCTCGGGAATTGGCTGGCGAAGCTGGAGGAGTTGAGCGGCACGGTACGTCCGGAGGTCTACGATCGCGTCCGCGGGGACTACGAGGAGCGGCTCCGGGGTCAGGAGAAGGAGCTCACCGCGCACAGATCCGAGATGGAGACGGCGCTGGAGGAGCATAAGACGCGGGTCACCGTCCTCGAGTCGGATCGGGACGAGCGGGCGGCTGAGCTGGAGGAGGCGCAGCTGCGCTTCGCCGTCGGCGAGTTCAAGGAGGCCGAGTTCCGGAAGCACAAGTCGGCACACGAGGAGAGGCTGACCGCTCTCGACGCCGAGCTGAAGTCGGACCAGGACGCCCTGGCGAAGCTGGAAGACGTCGTGGGAGTGCTCAGCAGCCTTGGAGCGGGCGCGGCCGGGAGCGCGGTCCGGGCGGGCGCGGCCAAGCCGGAGCCGGCAGAGGGGGTGGAGGGCGCCGTCGAGAGGACCAAGTCCGCGGCCGCAGCCGCGGCGGTGGCCGTCGCCGACGCTCGCGCCGCCGAAGCCGCCGAAGGGGTGACCCTCGAGTCCGAGGTGGCCGTCGCCGAGCAGGAGGAGGCCGCGGTCCCCGGAGGGGCCGAAGCCAGGTGGCGCGAAGCAGCCAAGGGGGCGAAGCCCGAGGAAGCCGAGGCCGCGGTGACCGAAGAAACGGCGGAGCCTCCGGCCGAGGAGACGCCGGCCGAAGCCGAGGCCGCCGCCGAGGCGGTGGCAGATGATTCCGCAGAGTCGATCGTGGAGAGTCCCGCCGACGCCGCGGCGCAGGCCGATGGTGAAGACTACCTGGACGATCTCGAGTTTCTCGAGTCCATATCGATGGACGACATCGATCGTCTGGACATCGTGTTGAGCGAGGACGAGCCCTCGGCGAAGGGAAACGAAAAGGGTTCGGAGGAGAGCCGTTAGGGCGGCCGTTCGCTGGGCCGCTCCTCGACGATCAGGCGGAGAGCTGCTCGACGTGACGGGCCAGCTGAGCCTTCTTGCGGGCGGCTGTGTTGGGATGCAGCAGGCGCCGGGCGGCGGCACGGTCGAGCATGGAGTACAAGTCGGAGAGGGCGCCCTGCGCCTCGTCCGGGCTCTCCATCTCGAGCAGCGTACGCATTTGGGTGCGGATCGCCGACTTGGTCTGGCGATTGTGGAGGCGCTTCCTGGAGGC
>JAUWDL010000125.1 GCA_030608825.1 Gemmatimonadales bacterium | reverse complement strand
TACGACGACGGCTGGCTGATGAAGGTGCGCATCGGGGACCCGGGGGCGCTCCGCAAGAACCTCCTTTCCGGGCGGATGGCGAGGGCGTGGATGGAGGACACGAACGAGCGACTCCGGACCTTTTCGTCCGCCACGCTCGGTGTGCTGCTGCCCGACGGCGGTGTGCCTGTGCAGGGCTTCGCACGAGCCCTCTCGCCGGACGGCTGGGTCGAGTTCGCCGAGGAATTCCTGCTGAGCAAATAACGATGGAACGCCCGACTTCGATCAGCCGCAAGGAACGGGAGCCGCCCTGCATCTGGGTCTTGGCGGGCGTCTTGGATTACCGCCTCTGCGACCGTTCCTACGAGTGCGAGGGTTGTGAGCTGTTTCATGCGCTGGCCGGTGGCGGCACGCATGCCGGCCGCAGCGCCGGCCTGCCGGAATCTCCGGCGGGCCTCGACGCCCCGCATCCCGGTACGCCCGCCGGCTCCGTTTCGTGGACCGAGGAGCAGGTGGCCGCCCATCTCTACCATGTGCTGGGAGACTGCCAGCTGTCATTGGATCGTTATTACCGGCCGCCGCACTTCTGGCTGCTGGACGAGGGGGAAGGCGAGGTGCGGGTGGGACTCGCCGGTCACGTTCTCCGCATCCTCAGTCCCATCGACGAAATCGTAACCCCCGGCATCGGCCTTCAGCTGAAGCGCGGTCAACCTTGTGGTTGGATCACCCGCAACGGCGTGGCGATCTCTCTCGCGATGCCGATATCCGGCGTCGTGTGCGCGGTGAACGATTCCTCCCATGCCCTTGGAGAGGCCTCGCGGGCCCTTGGAGAAGCCCGGCCGGACTCCGGCGACCCCTGGCTTTTCCGAGTCGAGTCCACCGAACCCCTGTCTGAAGTCGAGGATCTCCTTCGTGGCGAAGAGATGCTGCTCTGGTATCTGGACAGCATCCGCACGCTGAAGCGATATCTGCGTGAGGCGGTCTCCTCTCCCACCGATGAGATGTTGGGCCCGGTCATGGCCGACGGTGGTGTGCGAGAGCCCTACCTGGAGGATGTCCTCGGACGAGCCCGATTCGAGAGACTACTGGAGGAGATCGCCTGAACCCGAGGTCGATAGTCCGCAGGCCCTCGGGCTGCGTCCAGATGCGGTTCGTGGTAACATTGGTAAGGCCTCGGATCATACTGAAAGAGGCCCGCGAGGTCGCAGATGGCTGATCGGCCAAAGCTCGCTTCCATAAGCTCTTCGTTGAGCTTCCGGCTCTTCCTCATCCTCCTCCTGACAATCGTCGGCGTCTTCCTCATCTATGGCGCCCTCACGAGACGTTACGAGCGTCGCATGACCGAGGAGCTCGTCAAGGCGGAGGCCTACAGAGCGAGCGACTTCATCCGGCAGAGTCTCCAGTCCTGCATGATGGAGAACGATCGAAGTTGCGTACGGCGCGAAATCTCGCTTCTCGGCAACGGGTCGGGTGTCGACGCCATCCGGATCTACAACAAGGAAGGGGAGATCACCTTCTCCAGCCTGGAGGACGAGGTCCACTCCCGCGTCGATGAACAGGCGGAGCCCTGCCGAGCCTGCCACGCGACGGAAGAACCCCTGGTGGATGTGCCGATGGAGGAGCTCGCCCGCATATCCGTAGCGAAGGACGAGCACGGCCACCGGCTTCTCCGGATAGTCAATCCGATCCAGAACAATGCCGGTTGTTCCGGCGCCGACTGCCACGCTCACGCCGCCGACCAATCCATGCTCGGCCTGCTCGAGGTTCAGCTGTCCATGGCGGCCGCGGACGATGCCATCACGGCTGCCTCGAGGCGGAGCACTGCAGTGGCTGCCGGTCTCATATTCCTCGCTACGCTGCTGACCGCGGGCATCCTGTACTGGGCCGTCTACCTTCCCACCAGGAAGCTGCGGGCGGGCACCGAGGCGTTAGCCGCCGGCAATCTGGACGTGGAGATCGATCTAGACCGCTCCGACGAGCTCGGCCAGCTGGCCAGCTCCTTCAACCTGATGGCGCGCAACCTGAAGTCGGCCGATGAGGAGCTCAGAGGCTGGTCCGAGACGCTGGAGGAGCGCGTCACCGAGAAGACTGCGGCACTCGAAGAGGTCAACCGCCAGATGATCCGGATGGAGAAGTCGGCTTCCGTCGGAAAGATGGCGGCGACCGTGGCGCACGAGCTCAACAACCCGCTGTCCGGCATCGTCACCTACGCCAAGCTACTCGCGCGCAAGGTGGCCAGGCAGCTTCCGGAAGGGCCCGAGAAAGACAAGATCATCGAAGACCTGGAGTTGATCCGCGCGGAGTCGATGCGCTGTGGACAGATCGTGCGCGACCTTCTCACGTACGCTCGCGGGGGATCACACGAGTTCGAGAAGGCCCATCTCCACGCGCTCGTAGAGCGTGCGCTCAAGCTGACGGCGCATCACATGGAGCTTGGCCGTGTGACGGTGGAGGAGAAGCTCGAGCTCGCCGACGACACGGTAGTGTGCGATGGGGACCAGATCGTCCAGGCCCTGCTCGCGCTTCTCATCAACGCGGCCGAAGCGATGCCCGAGGGCGGGCAGCTGACCGTCGGCACTCGCGAGGCGCCGGATGATCCCACGCTCGCGGAGCTGATCGTGAGCGACACGGGCGTTGGCATGCCGGGTGATATCCAGGAGCGGATCTTCGACCCATTCTTCAGCACGAAGGCGGAAGCGAAGGGCGTGGGCCTCGGCCTCGCCGTGGTGTATGGGATCGTCAAGCGTCACGGGGGAACGATCAGCGTCGAATCTACGCCCGGAAGCGGCGCCACCTTCACGATCGAGATCCCGCGAAAGCCGTCAGCCGCGATGTCAGTGAGCGGAACAGGACCGACACGAGTGACTGGGTAGCATGAAGAACAAGAAGAAGATCCTGATAGTGGACGATGAGATGTCCGTCAGACGCTCGCTCGAAGAGTGGTTTCTGGAAGACGGCTTCCAGGTCGAGACGGCCGAGGACGGGGAAACAGCCCTGCGCGTGATGCACAGCGCCGGTCCGTTCGATGTCTTCATCATCGACATCAGGATGCCCGGGATGGACGGCATCACCCTGCAGAAGCGGGTGCACGAGGTGGACAAGGACGCGGCCATCATAATCCTGACCGCCTTCGCATCCGTGGACACCGCCGTCGAAGCGCTGAAGATGGGCGCATTCGATTACATCACGAAGCCCGTAGACCCGGACGACCTGTCGAACGCGGTGCGGAACGCTCTGAGGCAGAGGGAGCTGAGCGAAGAGAATATTCGCCTTCGGGACAAGGTCACGGAGCTGGGCCTCTCATCTCCGATCATCGGCGAGAGCTCGAAGCTGCGTCAGGTCATGGAGATGATCGATGCCGTTGCGGAGACGGACGCGACCGTGGTCATACGTGGCGAGAGCGGAACGGGGAAGGAGCTCGTCGCCCGCGCCATACACGCTCGGAGCCCGCGACGGTTCTTTCCGATCGTTGCCATGAACTGCGGATCGATCCCCGACACTCTCCTGGAGAGCGAGCTCTTCGGGCACGAAAAGGGAGCGTTTACCGGCGCCCAGTATCGCCGGAAAGGCAAACTGGAGCTCGCGAACGGCGGCACCCTGTTCCTCGACGAGATCGGCGATATCCCCGCGCAGATGCAGATCGACCTGCTTCGCGTCCTCGAGACGAAGAGGTTTACGCGGCTCGGCGGCAATCAGGAGATCACCTCGGACTTTCGTCTCGTGTGCGCGACGAACCAGGACCTGGAAAGCCTCGTGAAGGACGGCTCGTTCCGGGAGGACCTGTACTATCGGGTAAACGTGTTCACGATCGACGTGCCTCCGCTGCGTGAGCGGCCCGAGGACATCCCGCTGCTCGCGAGGTTCTTCGTGGATAAGTACGCTCGCGCGATGGCCAAGCCCGTCAAGGAGATCGCTGCCGAGGCGGAGGCCGTTCTTCTCGACTACGACTGGCCGGGCAACGTGCGTGAGCTGGAGAACGCGATCGAGCGCGCCCTCGTGATCGGCAAGGACCGCGACCTCCAGCCGGCCGACCTCCCACTGCGGGTGGAGCGGGACGCGAAGAGGCCGAGTGCGCTGGCGTTGGCGGCCGTGGAGGAGACGCACATCCGGAGGGTGCTGCGCGAACGAGGAGGCAACGTCACCCATGCTGCCAGGGCGCTGGGTGTAGACCGCGGTACCCTGTACAACAAGATGAAACGCTATGGCATCGAGCGTGAGTAGTGACCGGGATGATCTACGTTGCGTTCCTGAACGGCTATATGCCTCCGGGCGGAGACGGACTGACCCCGCGCCTGGCCGAATCGGTTCCCTCCCAGCTTGAACACCTGCCCGTAAACTTCGACCTGTCGGCCTACTACTCTCCGGAGAGAGGCCAGTACAACGCCACCTTGATCCTGGCACACCTGCTTCGCCACCTTCCCGAGGCCAACGCCAAGATCGTCGGCCTGACGAACGTCGATCTTTTCATTCCCGTCCTTACGTTCGTCTTCGGACAGGCACAGCTGAACGGCCCGGGCGCTGTCGTGTCGACGTATCGTCTTCGAAACGAGTACTACGGCCTTCCCTCGAGCCCGGCACTCCTCTACGACCGGACGGTGAAGGAGATCGTCCACGAGCTCGGACACACCCTTGGCCTCGTCCACTGCCGGGACTTCTCGTGCGTGATGCATGCTTCGACCTATGTGGAAGAGGTCGATCTCAAGGAGGCGCGCTTCTGCTCGGACTGCTCGGCAGAGCTGAGCGGCTGAGCTCCAGCGGCCGGCCAAGCCGGTCGGCCGACGGGGACCTGCGAGATTGCGGCAGCATACCACGTATCGTGAATCAGCACTCGCGCAACTTCTACGCGTTCCTATGGCACGCGACCTTCCTCGCGCTGACGCTCACGCTAACCGATGTCAACACCATCCTGCCTGCCCTGATCGTCAAGGCGGGCGGTACCGCGACGCATATCGGGCTGCTCACCGCGATCATGGTCGGTACGCCGATCGTGGGCCAGTTGCTGTTCGCGAGCTACCTGCATCTGAAGGCGCGCAAGAAGGGTTTCCTGCTCCTGGGAATCAACCTGCGGGTCTTGGCTCTCATCCTGGTCGTCGTGGTGCTGACGAAGGCGGAGACGATGTCGGGCGCGGCGGTGATTGCCTTCGTACTCCTGCTGATGTTCATCTTCGCTCTCGCCGGGACGTTTGCGGGGGTCTCGTACACTGACATCCTCGGCAAGTCACTGCTCGCCGCGCAGCGACTCCGCTTCTTGGTCAGCCGCCAGGTCCTCACCAGCCTGGCCTTT
>JAUWDL010000206.1 GCA_030608825.1 Gemmatimonadales bacterium | reverse complement strand
CCTGCAACGGCTGCTTGCGGCCGCTCTCTCGCCTTGGATCGTCCTGGATCACGCGCCGCATCTCCTGGAGGCTTCTCACGATACTTGAAACCGAAGCAGAATCGTATTCGGATATTATCGAAGCTTTTCCTGTATCTCAAGTCCGAACCCGAGTCGGGGGCCGCAGGCAGTGGGCGACCGCCAGGCCGCAACTGGAGATTCGAGGGCGTCAGTCACTTGAAGGAGGTAACGCGGCGATCCAGTCGGCAGCCTCCGCCAGATCGCGGAGCTCGGCCGAGGGCGCGACCTCCTCCACCGGGGATGCGGCGGTCCGGTTGACCCAGAGGGTGCGGATCCCCAAGGGACGTGCCGCCATGACGTCGTGATAGAAGCTCTCGGCGATGTGCACGATCGCCCCGGGGCGGCCGTCGCAGGCCTCGATGGCCGCCAGGAAGTGTTTGGACGCCGGCTTGTAGCTGCGTAGCCCGGCCGCCGTGATCAGGAGGTCGAAGGGAACGGCGAGCTGTTCCAGCGTTCCCTCGAGCAGGTCGTCGTCGATGTTGGAGAGAATCCCGAGGTGGGGCACCAGGGCCGCGATTCTCTCGAGAGCCGGATTCGTGTCGGCAAACGGCCTCCAGGACGGAAGACTCTCGGCGAGGAATGATCGGCGAGGATTAGGGACCCGCAAGCCCAGCAGCTCGGCCGCGCGAGCGGCCGCTTGCGTCAGAACCTGCCTATACGGCTGATAGGGGCCGCTCTCAACCTCCGCTTCCGCTCGCGCGTAGGCCCCGAAGAGCTCGCTTCGGGGGAGATCGGCGGCGCCGGGCACCGCTTCGTCGAACGCGCCGGCGATCCCCCTTCTCCAGTCGATGAGCGTGCCATAGCAGTCGAAAGTGACGAGCTTTGGCATGGCTCCGGAGTCGAGCTCACGTTCCCGCTGGCTTGGCATGGCACGCCTCTCGTCGGCTTTCGGGAGGTCGGAATCGCGCTGGGCCCCGCCGGGCCCGTGACCTAGTTATCTTTCAAGTCTCGCGAGTCTCCCGCGTTGCGCCGGGCCCCGTCTCCATCTTCGTCAGACCGGCCAGCCGGCCTGTCGTCGGCTCCGACCGGTGCTCCCGCTCCCTCGAGCTCGGGTTCCGAGCTTTCCCCGGCAGGCACGGGCTTGTTGCCTTGGCCCTCCATCATCGCCCGGAAGACGGCCAGGACGTCCGGGTTGAGATCCGTGCCGGAAAGCTCGTCGAAGTAGCCGAGGATCCTCGAGACGGACCACGGTCCCCGGAACGGCCGCTCGGTGCGAAGCGCATCGAAGATGTCGCAGATCTGAACGAGCTGGCTGACGGGATGAGGCCTTCTGGGGTAGTGGAGTTGGGGGTAGCCTGCGCCCTGCCACGTGAGGTGATGCTCGTACGCGACCACGGCGGCGAAGTCCGTTCCATCGCCGGAGCGAAGTATGATCTTCGCGCCGTCCTCCGGGTGTTTCTTGATGATCTCCCATTCCTCGGGTGAGAGCTTGCCCGGCTTCTGAAGGACGTCGATCGGGGTGAGGGCTTTTCCGACATCGTGGAGTAGGGCCGCCTTGCCGATGTCTCGGATGTCGTCGCGCGGCACTCCGGCGGCCTCCGCCAGCGACATCGAGAGGACCGACACATTGAGCGAATGGACGGTGGTGTACTCGTCGTGGTTACGGACCGGGATCAGAAGCTCCATCAGTGGCCTACCGTACTGGATCACCACCGAGAGGGATTGAATGACGGCTCTCGCCACCGCGAGGGAAATCAATCCGCGAGCTTCGGCCTGTGAGAAGAGGTGGTCGACGGCCTGAGCCTCCTCGTCCACCTCTGGCCGAGCGAGTATCTCCTCGGTTTCGTCGATCCTCCTCAGCCGCTCGACTTCCTCGACCGCGATAGCGCCGACGCGTATGTGCGGGAGTTCCAGGCGCAGCGCGGCCTCTTCGTGAGGCTCGGTTCGATCCAGAGAGCTGAGGAGGCTCGACAGGAACCGGTCAAGCTCCTGCCCGTCGACGCCTCGAGTGAACTCCATCCGCTCGGCTCCGCACTCCGCCAGCGTTCTCGCCCACTGCCAGTCCCTGAGCTCCCGCAGCCTGCGGTTTGCGAAGATGATCTCCTCGTCCAGAAACGAATACCGAGGATTGGCGTCGGCCTGGAGCAACGCGAGAAGGGATTTCAGAGCTCCATCCGCTGCCGAGCGGAAGGCCGGATGACGATCGCCATAGAGGCCGGCCGCGGAGAGGACCTGCCCGAGCGAAATGAGGAAATCGGCCTCGACGCTCACCGCGTCACGCCCCCGGCTCGACGCCCGCGGCGACTCGGATCGACCGGACCGCCGAGCCGCCGGCGTCTGCGAGAACATCGCGGGCCTTCGGAAGGTGCTGGTACCCCTGCCGAATGCATGCCAGGGCCTCGAGCACCACGGGGCTGGGTGGGGCGATCTTCCGCCGAAGGAGCCACCGACGCTGCGTCGCGCCCTTGACCAGGGCGTCTAACGCCGCTTCGGTCCGGTACTCCGAGAGGGCATGTACGGCCTTCACTCGCAGCTGGACCGGCAGCACCGAGTTCAAGACGTGTGCTCGCAACAACGCCTCGGCGCCCGGTGGGTGCGCCTCCGCCGCGGCCGTCAGGCCGATGGCCAGCAGGCGCGGATCCGACTCGGCCAGCGACGCCCGGATCGCTGCCTCGAGATCCCTGCGGTGCCGCACTGCCAGCCGATAGGCTTCGCCGCGAACATCCGGGTCCGGGTGGTCGAGAAAGACAGAGACCGACAGTCCAGGCGCCTGGACCTCGAGCTCGTTCAGGATCGAGAGAAGGTGCGCCGTCGCCTCCGGCTGTTCCGCGTCCAGGCGTGCGATCACGGTTCCGGCGATGACGGGGCCGAGCCGAGTCAGCCGTTCCACGAGCTCCGAGCGGATCTGCGGGTCGTCGGCTTGCTGGAGCGCGTCCAGAAGCGGCTCGGTGGCGCCCAACCCGATCCGTCCGAGGAGACGGTCGACCGTGTCGAACTCGGGAGCCTCGTCTCGGAGCAGCAGCTCGAGCGTCTCGCGTGTGGCGACCTGTCTCCACATCACCTCACCCACCTGACTGTCCTCGGATGTCGCCTCCAGAAGCCCGATGAGCTCGGTGAGGTTCTGTCCGCGCAAGTCCTTGAGGGCGAAGGCGACCATCCGTCCCATCATCTCCAGCTCGAGCCCCATCATGACCAAGCGATCGCCGAAGAAGGGGCGGGCTCCCCCCTCAGACCTGACCGTTTCTCTTGCCAGGTGTCCGAGCGCGCTTCGGTAGGCGGCGGGCCGGGGGTCCTCGAGCTCCCAGTCGTCGACCAGCTCGTGGACGACCTCTCGAAGGGTCTCGTCCGACTCCGATCCCTGCCCCGAGGAATCGGTTTCCGCGTAGTAGGCCAGCTTGGTCAGCAGGCGCATCAGCCACGGTCCGATCGGACGCGACTCACTGCTGGAGGCGGCTTCGACCAGCTCGACGACCGCCTTCGGGCTCACACGGGAGGTGGAGTGCCTGATCAGCTTGGCGGTGAACGCCGCGTCCTGAGAGTCGAGGACTCGTTTCAGCTCCTCGGCCGGTATCTCCCTCAGGATATCGGACAGCACGGCGACGGTCTCGGGATCCGCGTACGACGCGTCGAGCTCACCGACGAGCTCGAGCAACTCCGGGCTGAGCTCTACGTCCGCCAGCGCCGCCGCGGCCCGATCCAGCTCCTCGGCCGTCTCCTCGAGGATCGGAGCCGGCGTCTCGCGCGGCCCGCCGGGCGGTGGGGCTGCGAAGCCCTCATCCTCCGCATCCTCGGCTGCCCCCTCCCCGAGCCTGAGCGCTTCGTACTCGACGGGCTGGATCCGGATGTGGGGCCAGGTAGGCAGCTCCTCGACTGGCTCCAACCCGATGGGTCGTCCGCGCCGATCGGCGTCCACGGCCAGCTCTCGCAACATGCCGTCCAGCTCATCGGTGCTCGCGCCGCGCGCGAAGTGAAGAGCGG
>JAUWDL010000283.1 GCA_030608825.1 Gemmatimonadales bacterium | reverse complement strand
GGCTCAGGTCGAGTCGGCGGTGGAGATCATGCGCTCGGACGTGCGGACCCAGAAGATCCAGATCCTCACGCAGGCGATGGAGTTCACCTCCGAGGAAGCGGCCGTGTTCTGGCCTCTCTACCGCGAGTACGACAACGCCATGTCGGGCGTGTGGGACAAGCGGGTCGCCAACATCAAGGAGTACGCGGCCAACTACGAGACGATGACGGATCCGGTCGCCCGGAATCTCATCGAGCAGGCCTTCGCCATCAGCGAGGCGCAGTCGGCGGTCGAGAGGGAGTACTTCGAGAAGATCGCCGAGATCCTTCCCGTCACGAAGGCGGCCCGCTTCATCCAGGTCGAGAAACAGCTGAACCGGATGATCGAGACGCAGATCGGTGCGCAGCTGCCGCTGGTGCCCGACGAGGCAACGATGGATGAGGGGGGCTGCGGCCCGTAGCAGTCCGGCTACCAGGCAACACCCCATCGTGCGGTCTCGAAGACCCGGCCCCGGCGGCCGGGTCTTCGCGTTTTCTGGCTTTGCCGGTGGCTCGTTGGAGCTCGGCTGGCTGGGCGTGGCAAGGCGGACCCTAGAAGGCGAAACCGTACCCCACGTAGATGGACACCTGCTCCTCGCTGGCAGCGACGGTGAGGCTCACGGTCTGACCCCGGCCCAGGAATCCGGTCCAGATGCCGCCGCCGTAGCCGACGTGGAAACCCCCTTGGGACTCGCCCTCGAACCAGACTCGGCCGAGGTCCACCAGGCCGAGAACCCCGAACGGGCCCGGCAGGAACTTCTTGATCTCGACGACCTTCACCCTCAGGTCCATGCCCCCGTACAGCGAGGTGGTGCCCGCGAAGCGCTGGCTCGCCCATCCCCGGAGGCTCTCCACTCCCCCGATGTAGGCGGCCTGGAAATAGGGAGCCTCGCCCCACACGACGCGGCTGCCGACCCGAAAGGCGAGGGTCGGGCGGAGCGGGATCTTGGGCGTCACGTAGTACGCACCGAACATGTCGAGCGGAATGTAGGCCTCGACGGCGTCCAGCCAGGCGGGTTGGACCGTGCCCCTCACGTGGATGCGTGCCCCCTTCGTCGGGTTGGAGACGATGTCGCGCGTGTCCAGGTCGAAGTCCAGGAAGAACCCGACCTGAGCGAAGTCATCGATTCCGTAGAGGTCGGGGAAGAGTGAGATGAATCTCCCCTCGTTCTCGCGGGTGACGGAGAGGGTGAGCTGGGCTCCGAACGCGGCGTCGATCTTCTCGCTCGGCGTCGGGAAGCGCGCCCCGGCCACCTCTCCCCCGATGAGGGTGCGATCCACGTCGAAGAACCTGGAGTCCGCCTCCGGGGGGTTGAGCGTGGCGTTGCCGAACCCGTAGAAGTGGGTCTGCGTGAGCTGGGAGAGGATGGCGCGTGAGCGGATCCGGGTCCGTGAGTTCTCGAACCGCGTATCGAAGTCCGCCGAGAACTCGACCAAACCGTCCGTCGAGATTCCGCCCAGCAAGCGGAGGCGCGTCGAGTAGGGCTGTTTCCGGAAGGCGTAGGTGAGGCGCTGGGCGCCGAGACCCACGAACAGCCCGAAGTCGGAGGAGATCAGAAGGCGGCCCGCTGGAAACCAGCGGCTCCCCCACTGCCGCGGCGGCACCGGCTTCTCGTCCGAGTAGGCCCACTCCTCGTACGGCCTCGTGTCCACCTTTTTCCCGCGCCCTGCCTCGCCCGTGACCCTGCTTTCCTCCTCCTGGTCGTAGAGGTGGACCCTTCGCGCCGGCACGACGAAACGGAACTCGTCGTCGCCAGCCCCCCCGATGACGCGCACACGAACCCGGAAATCCGGGTCGCCCCGGAGCAGGGCCACATCGTCACCGCCGTGGAGCCGCACCCTGATCTCGTTGGTCTCGTCCGGAAGGAAGCTGCGTTGGAAGTAGGCCGGGGCACCATCGTGGCGCTCGGCGACGATGACCTCCACCGAGCCATCCGCCTGGCCCGTGATCCAGACCGTTTCCGCCGCGTCCGTGCCGTGCACCTCGGCCTCGCCGGCGAGGATCTCGTAGAACTCGCTGGCGGCGGTCTGCAGGGCGTCGCGGCGCTGCTCGAGATCGCTGACGAGGCGGGCTCCGCCGATCGCGTACATCTCGGCCGGCTGCCGACGTACGGCGCCCTCGATCAGCTCATCAGTGAGCATCGCAGTCACGCTTGCGGCGACCGAGTCCCAGGTCGGGCGCTCCAGCTCGGCCAGGAACTGCCGGTCCAACTCCTGGCCGGAGTAGGTCAGACCCGCGATGCTCGGGTACGTCTCCTTGAAGCTGACGAACTCGGGCCTGACGAAGCGCATGGCGGACGGGAGGAGGCCGTCCATTCGCACGAAAGCCTCGTCCCGATCGTCCGCGATCGGAAGCCATTTCCCGCTAGCGCCCTCCCGGATCCAGAGCCACTGGGGTCGGTCGCGGTCCCAGTCACCCACGAAGATGTCGACCAGCCTCGCGGCGAGCAGGGCGCGGGCGTCCACCCGGTCCATTGGACTTCTCCGGATCCGTGCGAAGAGCTCATCGCTGCCGATGACGCCTTCACCGGTGACCGGCTCGATCGTACCGAGCATCTCCGCAAACTCCTCGCGGTACTCCCCGAGCTCGGGAGAATCGGGCATCAGGTACGCCCGAGGGGTGGAGTGGAGCACGTCGGTCGCCGATTCCAGCGAGTCCGTGATCATCGGCGCGGCCGGATGGAGCGCGCTGTTGAGATCCTCCAGGACGGTTCCGATCGGGCTTCCTGCCACGACGCCCGGGATGGTCGCAGCGAGCGACTTCACCATCGACCGGAACGCGTACCGCCGTCCGTCGGCGCCCTCGAAGAGAAGGGTGCGGCTCTGACCCGGTCCTCCCTGCTCCACGGGCGTCAGGCCGCCCGCGAAGGTTCCCAGATCCAGGACCGGGACCCGAACCCGGGTGTTCCATTCCTTTCGGTAGTCGGTCCCCCAGAAGAACCGAAAGAATCCGCCTCGATTGAACTGCGGACCGGGAACGACGGTGACGAAGCTGTCGGCTGCCACGGATACCGGCGCCGTTTGGGAGGCGTTCGAGCCGGATACCTGCGCTTCGGAGGCCTGGTTGACGGAGGTCTGAGCAAAGCCGATCGAGGGAGAAAAGAGAGCCGAAGCCGCGAGAAGGCGAACCGCAGCCACCGAGCCGGCGCTTCTTCCAGCAACGGCCGCACGGCCGCCGCGAGTTTCCTTGCTCAAT
>JAUWDL010000222.1 GCA_030608825.1 Gemmatimonadales bacterium | reverse complement strand
ACCTCCTTTCCGGAGGCCAGCGAAACCTGCCGCTCCTCGCTCGTTCCGCCCGTGAAGAGAGCGATCCTCACGGCCCGCGCCTCCGCCGCCGCGCCAACCGCATCACGGCATCAGGTGGTGGATGACGTCGTAGCGCGTGAGAATCCCGCACACCGACCCGTTCTCCGCCACGAGGATCGCCGGGTTCTGGCGGGTCAGCCGGCTCGTGATCTCCGAGAGCTCGGCATCGGCATCGACCACGGGGAACGGTTCGTCCGCCACCTCCCGGACCTCGTTCGCCAGCCGGGCCGGATCCTCCATGACCGCCCCGAGCAGGGCCGACTCGGTGACCGATCCGACCGGCCGCCCCTCCTCCAGCACAGGAAGCTGCGAGACGTTGTGCTCTTCGATGAGGTCGAGGGCTTCGCGGACCGACGCCCCCGGCCCGACGGAGACGAGGGGCCCTGCGTCCGCCTTGGATTCGATCAGGTAGGCGGCCGTCACCCTCTCGGGACGGAACATCCGGTTCTCCGCCATCCACTCGTCGTTGTAGACTTTCGAGAGATAGCGCTCGCCGGTATCGCACAGGATGCACACCACACAGGCTTCCGGATCATCTTCTTCCTGCGCCACATCCACCGCGACCTTCACGATGAGGCCGGTCGAGCCGCCGACGAACAACCCTTCCTCACGGGTGACCCGGCGCGCCATGTGGAAGGCGTCCCGATCGCACACCTGCCGAAACTCATCGATCTGATCGAAGTGCAGGGTGGACGGGATCTTGTCGTTGCCGATCCCCTCGACCATGTAGGGCGAGCCCGGTTCGACGTTTTGCGTGCGGTGGTAGGTCGTGAAGATCGAGCCGATCGGATCGCCGGCGATCACCCTGACCTCCGGATTCTGCTCCTTCAGGTACCGCGCCGCTCCGGAGATCGTCCCTCCCGTGCCCGGCGACGCCACGAAGTGGGTGATGCGGCCCTCCGTCTGTTCCCAGATCTCAGGCCCGGTGGTGGCGTAATGCGCCTCCGTGTTTACCGGATTGTAGAACTGATCGGCGAGGATCGCGTTCGACCGTTCCTCGGCGATGCGCTTGGCGAGGTTGTTGTAGTAGTCCGGGTGGTCCGGAGGGACGGCTGAGGGCGTCACGATCACTTCGGCGCCGAACGCCTTCAGCAGCCGCACCTTCTCGATGCTCATCTTGTCGGGGATCGTGAATATGCAGTGGTATCCCTTGACGGCCGCGGCCACCGCCAGTGCCACCCCGGTGTTCCCCGACGTGCCTTCTACGATCGTCCCGCCCGGCTGGAGAGCTCCCGATTCCTCGGCGGCCTCGATGATCGCGAGACCGATACGGTCCTTCACGGAGCCCCCGGGGTTGAGCATCTCGGCCTTCGCGTAGACGGGCGTTCGCGCGCCGTCGGTCACCCGGTTCAGGCGGATGAGCGGTGTCTGGCCGACCGTCTGAAGGACGTTGTCGTACGGTGTACGATGTATCCTCACGGCTCTCCGTTCCTTTCTGCCATCGGATACCGGACAGGGAGCGTCGCCCAGACGGGAACGGGCCGCTCTCCCTGCCGAGCCGGCTTATAACGTAGCTCGCGAGCACCCGCCACGGCGGCGGAATCCAGGCTTCGGTGCCCGCTGGTCTTCTGAACGGCGACCGAGTCGACGGCGCCCGCGGTCGAGATCCGGATGCGGAGCACCGTCTCTCCACCGATCCGGCTCGCCCACGCATCCCGCGGATACTCGAACGGGAGCTGCTCGTTCAGCAGTGTCGGCATATGGAACGCCGACCCCTGGTCACCAACCGCGAGACCGCCCAATACCGGCCTCATCGTCTCGCTGCATCCCGCCAGAAGCGCCGCCAGCGCGCAGAGCCCGAGACCACCCCGGTTCCGCCTGCCGTTCATCCCTCTCGAGCCTCCCCGCCCGGCTCTCCGGCTGCGTGGCTTGGTTCTCGAGCCTCCGCGAGGCGCTTCAGCTCCGCCAGGGTGAGAAGCGCTTCGATCGGCGTGAGCCGCTCCGGGTCGAGCTCGGACAGCCTCGCCAGCAGCTTCTCGTTCGCGGCGTCCCCCCTGGATTCCTCCCTCCGGCGCAGCCCGACCTCTTCCTCGGGCTCGGCGAACAGCGAGTACTGGCCGCGATCCAGCAATCCGGCGAGCCTGCTGCCGGCGCCCGATGGGCCGCCCTCCAGCTCGTGCAGGACCCGCGCGGCCTCGTCCAGCACCTCCCGCGGGAGGCCGGCGAGGCGAGCCACGTGGACGCCGTAGGACCGGTCGCTCCCTCCCGGCTCGAGGCGGCGGAGAAAGACGATCTCGTGGCCATGTTCCCGGACCGCCACGTTGGCCGGAACCACGCCGGCCAACAGGTCGGCGAGCTCCACGAGCTCATGATAGTGCGTGGCGAATATCGTCCGGGCCCCGATGCGGTCGTGGATGTAGGCGGTGACCGCCCAGGCGATCGAAACGCCGTCGTACGTCGATGTTCCACGGCCGATCTCGTCCAGAAGCACCAGGCTCCGCTCGGTAGCCGAGTTCAGGATCGTCGCCGTCTCGGTCATCTCGACCATGAAGGTGCTTTGGCCTCGAGTCAGGCTGTCCGAGGCGCCGACCCGGGTGAAGACGCGGTCGCAAAGCCCTATCCGCGCGCTATCGGCGGGCACGAAGGAGCCGATCTGCGCCATCAGGACGATCAGGCCGACCTGGCGGAGCACGGTGGACTTGCCGGCCATGTTCGGCCCGGTGAGCACCATCACGAACCCCTCGCGGTCCAGTACCACATCGTTCGGAATGAACTCCTCGCGCGGCATCATCGTCTCGACGACCGGATGCCGTCCGCCGCGGATCTCGAGGCCGAACTCCTCGACGACTTCCGGGCGGCAGTAGCCGCCTCGCGCCGCTGCCGAGGCGAGGGCGGCCAACACGTCCAGCTCCGCGACGCGCTGCGCGGCCCCCTGGATCCTCTCGACCTGTGCCGTGATCGCCTCCCGTACCTCGCGGTAGAGGCGCGACTCCAGCTCGCCGATCCTCAGGTCCGCATCGACGATCTTCTCTTCCCACTCCTTCAGCTCCGGCGTCACGAAGCGCTCGGAGCCGGTGAGGGTCTGCTTGCGCTGGTAGTCCTCGGGGACCCGATCCAGGTTCGGACGGGTGACCTCCAGGTAGTATCCGAAGACCTTGTTGTGGCCGATCTTCAGGGCCCGGATGCCCGTTCGCCGCCGTTCCCGCTCCTGCAACGAAGCGATCCATTCCACGGCCCCCGACCGCAAGCTTCGCAGCTCGTCCAGCTCGGCCGAATACCCCGATCGGATGACGCCCCCATCGGCCAGGGCGGCGGGCGCTTCGGGCGCGATCGCCCGCTCCACGAGATCCCGGAGGTCGGCGAGCACGTCCAGGCTCCCGCACAGCTCCCCGATTCTCCCCTCTCGGCCGCTCCCCAGCTCGCTGATGTGAGGCAGCTCCCCGAGTGACTGGCCGAAGCCAAGGAGCTCCCGGGGGGCCGCCCGACCGGCAGAGACGCGGGTGGCCGAGCGCTCGAGGTCGCGCACCCTTCCGAGCCTCGCCCGCAGCGAGCCACGGAGCTCCGGGTCCTCGACCAGCGCCGCCAGGGCATCCTGGCGCACGGCGATCCGGGCCGGATCCAGCAGGGGACGGAGAAGCCAGCGGCGCAGCAGGCGCGCCCCCATGGCCGTTCGAGTCCGGTCGAGCACGTCCAGGAGAGTCGCCCCTCCATCGGTTCGGAGCGGCTCGACGAGCTCCAGGTTCCGGCGCGTCATCTCGTCCAGATGCATCGCGCGACCCGATCGCTCGACGTTCGGAAAGCGCAGGTGTCCCAGACCCGAGGGCCGCACCTCCTC
>JAUWDL010000239.1 GCA_030608825.1 Gemmatimonadales bacterium | reverse complement strand
AGACCATCAGCAACAGCGTCACCGCAAAGACCGAGGCCAGGATCCGCTCGTAGCGATCCCGGCGCTTCCACCCGAGCCAGCGTCTCAACGTGCGCGCCACGATCGGGAAGGTAAGGATCATCACGAGGAAGGCGCCGAGCGCGATCAGGGGCACGAAGTGGAAGTCGACCGGCGAGCGGGTGCCGAGCTCGTAGAGGACCTCGGTGAGAAAGACCGCCAGCATCACGAGCGGGAGGAAGAGCAGGAAGTTCAACACGATGCCGCGCAGCACCAGAGCGGGCAGGCGCAGCTTGTTGAGGATGCCGCCGGGCGCCAGGTAGTTGCTGCCGTTGCGCAGCTGCCGATACGCGGCGGGCTCCTGGACGCCGAGCTCATGGTGGAATGGGAACTTGCGCCCTTCGGGCTCTTTCGTCGGATCGTTCAGCACCGAGCTCAGGCACGAGCCGATGTAGCCTCCGCCGGACACGGTGGAGAGGTAGTCCGCGCGCTTCAGCAGCCCCGCGTTGGCGGACGCCTCCAGGACCCCCAGGCAGAAGGTCGAGGAGCGGATCCCGCCGCCCGAGAACGCGATCCCCTGCAGGCCCAGGTCCACCGAGGGCGGCCCCTCCAGCCCGCTCGCGTCGAGCCCCAGCTCTTCACGCCGCCGCCGGATCTCCTCCAGCTCCGCCGGGAAGACCTCCTCCTCGAACTGACGCAGGCCGTCGGGAACCGCCATCGGCTGGACTCTCCGTTATTCCCGACCATACCGCCGCTACTTCTTGAATGGAAGCTTCGTCTTCTTGCGCGTGAAGGTCAACACACCGACGTTTCCGCCGACGCGCCGGCCAACCCCGGTGCGCACCGTGGCGAGTACGATGTCGCTCCACTGGTTGTAGGTGACACCCGCGCCGCCAAAGACGTAGGCGTTGCCCTCCACACCGGGGAACTTCCGGTAGATCTTCTCGGGATCGCGCAGCTTGTAGACGAGGATGAAGGCCTTGGTCGTGCTGCCCCCGACCTCGAAGCCGACGGAGGGACTCCTCCAGTACACCTTGTGGCTTCCGCGGTTCTTGAGCGTGAGCGTCCCCTCGCCCTGGCGGTACCCCACGGCGACCGCCGCTCCGCGGTCGCTGCCCTTGATGAAGCCCGTGGGCTCCCCGTGGGCCTTGATGGCGCTCTCGATCACCTTGGCGATCGCTTCCGAGACGCCCCCGAAGACGCCTCCCGCCTCGTTCAGGATCTCCTTCATGCTGTAGGTGTCGTCCCCGGCCCGGGCGGTCGAAGCCAGGGCCAGGGCGCCGCACAGAAGCATCGCGGCTGCAATCGAGTTTCGTTCGCGCATGGCCTCTAGTCCCCCCAGTCGCCTTCGATCTTGCCGCCCGGGATGTCGAGCTCGATCACGTCGTCGATGTCGAAGGGCAGAGCCTCGACATTTCGCTGCACTTGCTCCTTGATCGCCAGCGTCTCGGGTCGCGCGTTGGACAGGCCCGTCAGCGGAATGCCCCGGCCATTCGGGGCGTCCGGGTACTTCTTCTTCATCAGCTCGTGGCGGGCCCGCATGCGGTTGAACTGTCCCTGGGTGTGGATCAGCGGGACGAGATGCGGATTGTCCTCGCGCGGGTCCTGCATCAGGTCGTAGTAGGCCTCCGGCATGCCCGAGGCCGCGACATCGCCCGCACCGACCCAGTGTCGCTTGTAGCGCCCCTTGACGGTCGCGCCGAGCTCGTGGCCGGCGTAGATGAACACATAGTCCCGACGTCCGTGGGTGTCGCCGTTCAGCAGCACCGCCGTCTGGTCGAGGCCGTCGATGACGCGATCTCTCGGGATGTGCTGGGTGGCACCCGCCAGGCGGGCGAACGTCGTATAGAGGTCGGTCACGTGGACGATGTCGCCCACGAGCTGGCCCTCTTCGATCATCCCCGGCCACCAGGCGAAGGCGGGCACGCGCACGCCGCCTTCCGTGAAGTCGCCCTTGCCGCCGCGGTAGATCATTTCGAGCATCCCCCAGCCGGGCGGCGGGCTGTGGACCATCGGCCCGTTGTCGGCCATGGCGATGAAGATCGTGTTCTCGGCGATCCCCAGCTCCTGGAGCTCTTCCATCACCCGTCCGATGAAAGCGTCGAGCTTCACGAAGCCCTCGGCCACCTTGCCGCCGCTGTTCGTCTTCTTCGGCATGTCCGGCTTGAGAAAGTTCAGGAAGTTCGGCCAGTAGTGAACCATGAATGGCTTGCCGGCCTTGGCATTCTTGCGGATGAATTCGAGGGTCCGCTTTTCCGACTCCCCATCCATCTTCTCGTAGCATTCGTTCGAGTTGCCACACCATTCGCGGCCCGGCTCGCCCTTCTTGCCCTCGATGATTTGCACCCAGCCCGAGGGCAGCAGACCCGGGTCGTCGAGCTGGTAGGGATCGGGCGGGTAGATCTCGGGCGAGAAGCGGAGTACGGCGGCCGCCGCCGTACCCTGCGGGTTGTAGAGCGACGTGATCTGATTCATCGGCGTGAAGAGCGCCTCGTCGAAGCCCTGGTTGTGCAGGTAGCTCTCTTCGATGTCCCCGAGGTGTCCCTTGCCGTAGAAGGCGGTCGCGTAGCCAGCCTCGGAGAGCACCTCGGCAATCGTGACTTCTTCCTCGCGCATGCCCGAGAATTCGTGGGGCATGCCGACGACGCCCATCCCGTGTCGCACGGGGTGCCGGCCGGTGAGGACGGCGGCGCGCGTGGGCGTGCAGGAAGGCTCCGAATACATCCTCGTGAACGCAATTCCCTCAGCGCCCATCTTGTTTATGTTGGGTGTCTCGTAGCCGAAGTTCTTCTGCAACGCGGGGAAGCCGACGGCGCCGAACTGCGTGTCGTCCCAGAGCAGAAAGACGATGTTCGGCGGATTGCCGTGCTTCGCCTTCAGATCGGCGAGCTTCGCGTCGAGTTCCTTGTCCTCGGCGGCCCACCGCTCGCCGTTCTGGGCTTTGAGGACGTAGTGCTCGGCGTCGTGCACGATCTCCTGGGCCGCCGCGGGCGGCGGCGTGCAGGTGAGGCCGGAGAAGGCGACGACGCTCACACAGACCGCAGCCAGGCCGATCCCGGTCGGCCCGCGCAGCGTGCCGACAGCGTTCGTGCGGCCCTCTCCCCGAGATCCTTCCCTTGAAGCGTTTGTCCGATCCTTCGATTGGCTTCGATCAACCATGATCTTCCTCCTTCCGGTCCCTACTCGGCCGCGGACTCGAGCCGCATCCTGATGTAGGGCGACGCCCCGCGGATCTCGGCGCCCTGCTTCATCAGCGAGCCCAGTGCCCGCAGGCCCTCGGCGTCCGCCGATGCCAGGTTCGTGAGGTCCAGGACCAGCGGCCCGCCCGCCTTGCTAGACACCCGGTCGAGCTCCTCGATCACCTCGGCGCGCAGATCGCCCTCGATCCGGATCACCGTGGCTTCGGGCTTTGTCTCAGTCAGGATGCGAACGGTCATTGCTAGGCCTGTGATTGCTGGACCTATGGGTAGAGCAGGATCCGTGCCAGCCGGACGGGTCGGCCACCGTCACCACAACCCCCCGAAACAAGAAGCGAATCTCTGCCGGCCGGAGGATCCCGTCGCGCTCGAAGGGCGAAGGTGGCGACATGTGGCCTCCCCAGATGG
>JAUWDL010000074.1 GCA_030608825.1 Gemmatimonadales bacterium | reverse complement strand
GTGACCGGCACGGAGAACGCGGTCCTCGCCGCGGTGACGGCGAAGGGAGCGACCCGGATCCGCAACGCCGCAGCCGAGCCCCACGTACAGGATTTGTGTCGGTTCCTGAACGGTCTGGGAGCGAGGATCGAGGGCATCGGTAGCCACATCCTGGAGATCGAGGGCGTGGACCGGCTCACGGGTGGCAACCACCGAATAGGCCCCGACCACGTCGAGGTCGGCAGCGTGATCGGCCTCGCGGCAGCAACCGGCTCGGCGGTGACGATCGCGGATGTCTGCCCGGAGGTCCAGGACACCCTCCGTCTCGGGTTCGCCCGGCTCGGACTGGACTGGGAGGAAGTGGACGGCGGGATTCACGTCCCGGCCGATCAGCAGATGGAGGTAGAGGCCGACTTCGGAGAGCAGATTCCCAAGATCGACGATGGGCCGTGGCCGGCCTTCCCTGCCGATCTGATCAGCATCGCCATCGTCGTCGCGACGCAGTGCAGGGGGACCGTGCTCGTGCACGAGAAGATGTTCGAGTCGCGCATGTTCTTCGTCGACAAGCTCATCTCCATGGGTGGCCGGATCGTGCTCTGCGACCCGCATCGCGCCGTGGTTGTCGGGCCGTCTCGCCTCCGCGGCGCCCGCCTGCAAAGCCCGGACATCCGGGCCGGGATGGCCCTGGTGATCGCCGCGCTCGCGGCGGAGGGGGAGAGCGAGATCCACAACATCGAGCAGATCGAACGTGGCTATGAGAGAGTCGATGAGAGGCTTCGCGCACTCGGGGCCTCGATCGAGCGCGTGCCGGCATGACGACGGTTCGCGCCGCATCGGCGGCTCTCGCGGAGGAGAGCGAGCGGCGGCACCCTGAAGAGCCCTTCCCGCAATACCGGCTGCGGAGTTGGGAGGCCGCCTTTCCGGGCGTGATCTGCGGCGTCACCGAAGCGCGGGAAGACGCCGATTTCGGAGCTTCCGGCAACTCCGCGTGGACCTTCCTCCAGCGGGTCGAGGGCCTCTCCTCGCAATTGGGGTTTCCGGCCGCCGCCTGGGCGCGCCAGGTACACGGAGTCGAGGTGCGACGCGCGGATGACGTTGCAGAGGGCTTCATGTCGCCGGGCGAGGCCGATGGCCTCCTCGCGTGTCGCGTGGGAGCGCTGCTCATCGTCACCGTGGCAGATTGCGTCCCGGTCTTCATCCTGGACCCGAAGCGAAGTGCCATGGCCCTCCTGCATGCCGGCTGGAGAGGTGCTTCCGCCGGCATCCTCCGTCGCGGCGTGGAAGCGCTGGGGACCGAGTACGGATGCCGGCCGCAGGATCTGCACATCCACCTCGGGCCGGCGATCTGCGGCCGATGCTACGAGGTCGGTCGCGAGGTGCTGGCGTCGTTCGGAGACGCGACGGGAGAGGCGGGCCGGCTGGATCTGCGCGACGAGCTTCTCGATCAGGCCCTGGCGCTCGACGTTCCGGGCGGCCAGATGTCCCGATCGACATGGTGTACGAGCTGCGATCGGGACCGATTCCATTCCCACAGGGGTAGTCAGGGCGCAGCGGGTCGCATGGCGGCCTTCTTGGGTTGGCGGGACCCGGTTGATGGGTCCCCCGGGGGTCCGGCAGGCGGCCAGATCAGGTTGCCGTAGTAGCGCCTGCGCCCTAGTTTTTGCGCGGACAGGAAAGGCTGGCGTTCTGCCGGTCGGCTCGCGGTCTTCAGACCGTGTTCGAAGTGGGGAAGCAGTGCAGACCCCACTTTTTTGTTGGAGGTATGGGCCGGCCGGGCAGGGTCGCCCGGAAGACGAATGGGCAGTCTGGAGCAGGAGATCTCGGGACTCTTGTCGGATCTCGGGTTCGAGCTCGTGACTTTCGAGCGCGCGGGTGGGAGTCGACGACCTCTGCTGAGGGTGCGAATCGATCGTGTCGGCGATCCGCCGGAGAAGACGGGCGTGACGGTCGACGACTGTGCTCGTGTGAGCCGGACGCTGGAGCGCTACCTGGATGAGCGGGCCGAGCTGCCGGAGCGGAGCATCGTCGAGGTCTCGTCGCCGGGAGTGGAGCGACCCCTCGTCAAGCCGGCCGACTACGCGAGGTTCGCCGGCCAGCAGGTGCTGATCCAGGGCTTCGCGCCGCTGGTAGGTCGGCAGAAAAGGGTCGAGGGGCTCCTTGTCGGGTTGGTCGAGGGTTCGGAGGATGCGGTCGAAGTAGACGTCGAGGGCGAGCGCCTCCGGGTGCCCGTGACCGCGATCGCGCGCGCGAACCTGGTCTACGATTGGGAAGCGGATCTAAGAGGCTGATGGGGAGCGACGGAATCGGATCGGAGATATGAGCGAACAGATACCTATCGTAGAGGCATTCCGCGTGATGACGGCGAACAAGTCGTTGTCAGAGGAGGAGTTGCACGATCTCATCCGTGACGGA
This sequence comes from Gemmatimonadales bacterium, assembly GCA_030608825.1. Classification (GTDB taxonomy): domain Bacteria; phylum Gemmatimonadota; class Gemmatimonadetes; order Palauibacterales; family Palauibacteraceae. Next base: position 4,372 of record JAUWDL010000074.1, on the reverse strand, counting down.
ATCCATGCCGCGCTCGCCCGACGCTTCGATGGGCCGGTCGATGCAGAGATCGAGGTGCAGTCCGATGGCGACATAAGGATCGTCGTCCTGAAAGAGGTCGTCGAGGTCGTCGAGGATCCCGCGCGCGAGATCCTGCTCGAGGAGGCACGATGGGACGATCCCGACTTCCAGGTCGGTGATCTGATGGAGATCCCGGTGGACTTCCGGGATTTCGGTCGTGGGGCGGTGATGGCTGCCAAGCAGCGCATCATCCAGAGAGTTCGTGAGGGTGAGCGAGACAAGATTCGCGAGGAGTTCAACGACCGGGTCGGCGAGTTGGTCTCCGGCGAGGTCCAGTCGATCCAGCGTGGCACGCTGGTCGTCCTTCTCAACCGGGCGCGCGAGGCCGAGGCGATCATCCCGTGGAGGGAGCAGAACCCACGCGAGCGCTTCCGTCAGGGCGAGTCGATTCGCGCCGTGCTCAAGAAGCTGGAGGAGACGCCGCGAGGCCCACGGCTGATCCTCTCTCGCGCGGACCCGCTCTTCGTCGCCGCGCTGTTCGCGCTCGAGGTACCCGAGATCTACCAGGGGCTGATCGACATCAAGGAGATCGTCCGTGAGGCGGGCGGCCGCACCAAGGTCGCGGTCTCTTCTCGAGACGAGTCCGTGGACCCGGTCGGTGCCTGCGTCGGCGTCAAGGGCTCTCGGGTCCAGGCGGTCGTCTCCGAGCTGGGCGGAGAGCGGATCGACATCGTGCCTTGGCACCCCGACCCGGAGATCTTCGCTCGGCGTGCCCTGGCGCCGGCTCGCGTCGCAAAGGTGATCTCGGACGCGTCGCGCAGGGTGATCACGGCGATCGTGGACGATGACCAGCTCTCGCTCGCGATCGGACGCAGCGGCCAGAACGTCCGCCTCGCCTCGCAGCTGATCGGCTGGCAGCTCGATCTTTACTCCAGCCGCGATTGGATGGACCGAGGTGCGGAGTCGGTCCTGTTCGGCGCCGACGACGAATACGAGGTGGCGGATTTCCCCCTCTCCGAGCTGGATGGGATCAGTCCCGCCACGCTCGCCGCTCTGGAGGCGACCGGGATCAGCTCGTTCTTCGATGTGCTGGACAAGGACAGGCAGGATTTCCTCCAGGTGCCGGGCATCGGTGAGGAAGAGGCGGACTCCCTCATGGGGCTCATCGACGAGCTCACGGTCGTCGAGGAGAGCGAGGCTCAGGAGGCGGCTGCCGAGCCCGAAGATGCTGCCGAGGCCGAGGCCGAGGAGCTCGAGGGGCAAGCCGATGGCTCGCTCGAGGATGGGGCGGAAGCGCCCGAGGCCGAAGCCGAGATCGAGCCGGAGCCCGAGATCGAGCTGGAGCCGGCCGAGGAGGACTCGGTCGAGGAGGACTCGGCTGAAGAGGAGCTCGTGGCGGAGGAGCGCAGTTCGTGAGGATCGGCCTCGGGCTCGAAGCTTCGGCGCTGCAGGCGGTGGGTGTCGCGCGGAGGGCCGGACGCGTCGAGATCGGCACCCGAGCCGTGCGTCAGGCTGGCCGGGAGGGCCGCCTGGCGGCGATCCTCGTGGCCCGGGACGCCAGCGACAACGCCCGCGAGCGCTTCGAGCGCGTTCGGCTGAACACGGGCGCCGAGCTCGTGGTGTGTGGCGACCGCAGCGCTTTGGGCCGGGCGGTGGGCCGCGGCCCCGTCGCCGCGCTCGGCATCACGGCACCGGGTTTGGCCGGGCTGGTGCTCGAGGCGCTGCAACCGGGGGGCCGTGAGGGAGCCGTGTTGGACCCTGTCTCAATCTTGGAGGCGTGAGTTTGTCGACGTTCCGCGTTTACGAGGTCGCTGAGGAGCTGGGCGTAGAGTCCTCTCAGCTGATTGGCATCCTGCGCGAGATGGAAGTGCCGGTGCGCAGCCACATGTCGGTCGTGGATGAAGGGCAGATCGCTCGCCTGCACGCGAGGCTCGAGCGAGAGAGACGCACAGGCTCCGCCGCTCCCGCCTCGCGCTCGGAAGCCTCCCCTCAACGTCGACGCCGCCGTCGGGTGAAGCCCGAGCCGATCGAGCTCCTACTCGAGGATGTGGCTCCGGCGGAAGAGGCGATCGAGGGCGAGCTCCCCGCGGAGTCGATGGAAGCGCCGGTCGCCGAGGCCGAGGTGCTCGAAGAGGCCGAGCTTGAGCTCGAGATCGCGCCTGAGGCGGAGGGAGAGCAGCCCGACGTGCGGTTGGAGATCGACGCGGAGCCGGCGGCCGAGGTAGAGCTCGCGGAGCCGCAGGAGGTGGAGGTCGCGGAAGCGGTTGCCGAGGAGATCCTGGAGCCGACCGCCGAAGCGACTCAGGAGGTGGACGTCTCGGAAGCCGCAGAGCCGGAGGCGGGGGCGCCGAAGCGGCGGAAGCGCAAGCCCAAGCCCGTCCGTCGCGGCATGCCGTCGACGCCGACAGCGTCTGCCACACCGACGGCGTCTGCCGCACCGACAGCGTCTGCCGCGCCGGGCGGAACGGTACGCATCAAGGCGGAGGGATACACGGCCGACGGCCGGCGCAAGCCACGCCCCGAGCAGCGTCGCCGCCAGCGCCGGGTCGACCAGGATGCGGTGCAGGAGAACGTCAAGCGCACTCTGGCCGCCATCGAGGGCGGAACCGGAGGCCGGAAGCGTAAGCGTGAAGCGCCGTCCGCCGAGCAAGAGGCAGAGCTCGAGCGGCAGGCGATCGAGGCCGAGGCCGAGAAGACCCGCGTACGCGTCAACGAGTTTCTGACGGTCTCCGAGTTCGCCAACCTGATCGAGGTGCCGCCTCAACAGATCATCACGTCGGCGTTCAAGAACCTCGGCCTCATGGTGACGATCAACCAGCGTCTCGATTTCGACCAGATCGAGTTGATCTGCGAGGAGTTCGGATTCGAGGCGGTTCGCGAGCAGGCGTACGAGGCCGACCTCCAGGACCTGACGGAGACGGTCGATACGGAGGAGGACCTTCTTCCGCGCGCGCCCGTCGTGACCGTGATGGGCCACGTGGATCACGGGAAGACGTCGTTGCTCGACCACCTCCGCCAGACCAACGTCATCGCGGGCGAGGCCGGCGGAATCACGCAGCACATCGGCGCCTACCACCTCGAGCTCGATGGGGGGAAGTCGGTCACTTTCCTCGACACACCGGGACACGAAGCCTTCACCGCCATGCGCGCCCGCGGTGCGGAGATCACCGACATCGTCGTGTTGGTCGTCGCCGCCGACGATGCGGTCATGCCTCAGACGATCGAGGCGATCAGCCACGCCAAGAACGCCGGCGTGCCGATCGTCGTGGCGATCAACAAGGTGGATCTGCCGGCAGCGGACGTGCCGAAGGTGCAGCAGGACCTGCTCAGCCACGATGTGGTGCTCGAGGAGTTCGGTGGCGACGTGCTGTCCGCGGCGGTATCGGCCAAGACGGGAGAGGGTGTTGACGAGCTGCTGGAGAAGGTCCTGCTTCAGGCGGAGCTGCTCGAGCTCAAGGCCAATCCGAACCGGCCGGCAGCGGGCACCGTCGTCGAGGCCCAGCTGGATCGCGGCATGGGGCCTGTCGCTACCGTGCTTGTGCAGAGCGGCACCTTGAGGATCGGGGACAACTTCATCTGCGGCCTCTTCGGCGGTCGCGTGCGCGCGCTTCTCGATGAGCGTGACAAGAGCGTTGAGGAAGCCGAGCCTTCCATGCCGGTGCGCGTGCTCGGATTGGAGGGGGTGCCTCAGGCCGGGGACTCCCTCATGGTGGCAGAAGCCGAGCGGACCAAGGAGATCTCCGGGCGTCGCCGGCAGCTCGAGCGCGAGAAGGACATGCGCCGGCGGCAGAAGGGCACGCGGCTCACGGATGTCTTCGACACCGTCCAGGCCGGCGAGGAAGCGATCCTCAACCTCGTCATCAAGGCGGACACCGACGGTTCGGTGCAGGCTCTCTCCGACTCCGTGGAGCGGCTGAGCACGGGAGAGGTCATGGTGGAGGTCATTCACCGTGGCGTCGGGGCGGTCAACGAGTCCGACGTGTTGCTCGCTTCGACCAGCTCGGCGGCGATCATCGGCTTCCATGTGCGGCCGGACGCGGGGGCCCGCGATCTCGCCCAGCGCGAAGGCATCGAGATACGCAGCTACGATGTGATCTATGAGGCCGTCGAAGACATGCGTCTCGCGCTCGAGGGGCTCCTCAAGCCGGAGGAGCGGGAGGTCATCGTCGGGTCCGCCGAGGTCAGAAAGCTCTTCCGAGTTCCCAAGGTGGGTACGGTGGCGGGCTGCTACGTGGCCGACGGGGTGATCCAACGCAACCTCCGGGTTCACCTCGTGCGGGACCAGCTGCGCATCTACAGTGGCAAGATCGACAGCTTGAAGCGCTTCAAGGACGACGTCCGCGAGGTGCGCGAGGGATTCGAGTGCGGCATC
>JAUWDL010000346.1 GCA_030608825.1 Gemmatimonadales bacterium | reverse complement strand
GAGCTGCTGGGCGAGACGGCCGAGGCGGCCGAGGGGTACGAAGAGCTGGTGGCCCAGCTCGGCGGCTCCCTCGCCGAGGTACCCCGCCTGGCCGACACGCCCGAGCGCCTGGCGCGGCTGCAAGACGGCTAGCCGGCCTGTCGGCCGTTCCAACGACCGCGGTCGCGAGAGGCCGTCTCGTCTTGCCGCAGCGGCCTCCACCCTTCCAAAAGACGCCAACCTTGGTTAGCGTTTAACTCTACGTACCTGTCCCGTCCTGCCTGCTTCCGCGCCCCGTGTGCCCGCTGCTGTTCCGTCAAGCGCCCTGTGTGATCTCCTCGTCCGGCGGCGTCCGGCGGAGCAGTAGGCGTGCGCGGCGGCACGAACGGAGGAGGGAGCCATGTACGATGAGGTCACCGGACTTCCCGACCGGAGCGTCCTCGAGACCTCTCTCGCGGCGGAGTTCACGAAGGGCCGTTGGAAGGGGAGATGTTCGGTCGTCAAGGTCGACATCGATGGTTTCGAGTGGTACAACCGCCGCCACGGTCGCCTCGACGGTGACTTTGTCCTCTACGTCGTCGGGAAGGTGCTCGAGCTGCACGGGGGAAGGAGGAACGTGGTTGGCCGCTTCGGGGGCGACGAGTTCGTCGCTCTCCTGCCCGGAACGAGAGGGCGTCGCGCGGCTTCCTTCGCCAAGCGCGTCACTCTCGACGTGCTGGATCAGTTCGGGCAGAACGGCTCGTCAGTGACGGTGAGCTGCGGCGTTGCCACGAGGGACGCGTCCATGACCCACTTCAGCCAGCTCATCGAGCTGGCCGACGAGGGCCTTCAGGCGGCCAAGCGACGGGGAGGAAACGGCGTCGGCATCGGAGATGCCGGTACCACGGTGGCCCGGCTTCCGCGCCGCGCCCCCCGCGAGGCCCTACGCTGGTCGAGGTCCGCTTGACGTAAGGCGGTCCGGCTCACTGACCTTCGCCGGAGACCTGCCCGCACACAGCCCCTGTCGGCGTTTCGCGCCTTTCCCTTAGCTTGAGCGCCGTCACCCTCTGGTCCGGAGGGCGGACTTGGTTCCGGTTGCGGCAGTGTCCCGGAGGAGCAGTTGAACACCCAACCGTCATTGGAAGACGCACCTCGCGTTCTGGCGATCGATTGGTCGGGCGCGAAGAGCGGCGCTCGGCGCAAGATCTGGCTGGCGGAGGCTCGGAACGGCGAGCTCGTCCGACTCGAGAACGGCCGGAACCGGGGCGAGGTCGCCGAGCACCTCCTGGACGAGCTGGAGCGGGATCCGCGACTGCTTGTCGGCCTGGATTTCGCCTTCTCGCTTCCGGCCTGGTTCCTCCGTGATCACGAACTGACCACGGCGACAGAGCTCTGGCAGCTGGCCGACCGAGAGGCCGAGGCCTGGCTCGAGCACTGCGAGCCTCCGTTCTGGGGTCGACCGGGCCGCACCAAGCCGGAGCTGCCGTCGCACTTCCGGCGAACGGATGCAGCGGTTCGTCCCGTCGGGGGCATCCGTCCGAAGAGTCCGTTCCAAATCGGCGGCGCGGGAGCCGTGGGCACGGGGTCGCTTCGCGGGATGCCGATCCTGCAGCGGCTCAGCGATGCGGGATACCGCGTCTGGCCCTTCGATCGGGCCGAGCCGCCGGCCGTGGTGGAGATCTATCCACGCCTGCTTACTGACGCGGTGGTGAAATCGAGCCCCAAGGCGCGAGCTAACTACATCGACGCCAGGTTCCCGGAGCTGAGCCTGCGGCACCGGAGTCTCGCAGCCTCTTCCGAAGACGCCCTGGACGCCGCCGTCTCCGCGCTTGTCCTCTCCCGGGAAGCGGCTGCCGTGACCGCACTGGATGCGGCGACGGATCCCGTCGAGCTTCTGGAAGGCCGGATCTGGTGCCCGGATTCCCGCTACGCCGCCGGGTCGGTCGAGGTCGATCGGTTCGAGGCGGAAGAAGAAATCGGCCCGTTTCCCGGCCTGCTTGCCGCTCTCCAGTTCGCCGCGGAAAGGCACCGGGACCAGCGACGGAAGGGCAGGGAGGCATCCCCGTACATCAACCACCCGATCGCCGTCGCGCGGCTCCTGGCCGAGGTGGGCGCCGTGTCGGATCCGGTTCTGCTTCAGGCCGCGATCCTCCACGACACCGTAGAGGACACCGAGACGACGCTCGACGAGTTGGAGGCCCGGTTCGGGCAGGAGGTGCGGAGAGTCGTCGAGGAGGTAACCGATGACAAGACGCTCCCTAAGCTGGAGCGGAAGCAGCTCCAGATCGAGCACGCGCCGCAGCGGTCGAACCGCGCCAAACAGCTAAAGGTGGCGGACAAGAGCAGCAACCTGCTCGACATCGCGCACCGTCCGCCCAAGAACTGGACGCCGGAGCGGAAGCAGGAGTACTTCGACTGGGCCGAGCGGGTGGTGGAGGGCTGCCGGGGCGTCAACCCGGCTCTCGAGGCCCGCTTCGACGAGGTGCTCAGCGAAGCTCGCGAGTCGGTCGCCGACAGTTGACTAGTTCCGAGCACTTCGTTAGAGCGCCTCTGAGGAGGAACCCAACCATGCGACGCGTGCAGCCGCTCTTCTTTGTGGCCGGCGCCCTGGCCGCTGCGCTGGGATTGTCCGCGTGCAACGGCGACCTCTTCAGCGGGGGCCAGCAAGCGCAGGAGGAGTTCTTCTTCGAGGAGGACGCCACCGGCCGAACGGAGTTCCGGCTCGAAGGGATCAACGGCAACATCGACGTGATCGCCGAATCCGGGACGGATGATCTCGTCGTCGGGGGATTCAGGCGTGTGCGATCCAGCTCGCTGGCCGACGCGCGGGAGCA
>JAUWDL010000129.1 GCA_030608825.1 Gemmatimonadales bacterium | reverse complement strand
CATCTACCAGTTCACGAGCGATCTGCTCGCAGGCGGCTCATCAAAGGGCACGGCGTTCCCGAGCTCGCACGTCGCCGGGACGTGCGCCGCCTGGTTCGCGGCCGCACGGGAGGCCAATCGCGGCTTCTTCCTGGCCGCCGTCCCAGTGGTGACCCTCGTGCTCAGCACCGTCTGGTTAGGCTTTCACTACGCGATCGACGCCGCGGCAGGGCTCGTGATCGCCTGGATCGCGTTTGCCGTGGCTCCCCGGCTCACCGCCTGGGCTCAGCTCCCCGATGACTCCTCGGCCCCCCACGCCCCGTAGAGGGTAGGGGCCACACCTGCCATATTTGTGCTGGTGTACTTGTGTTGGCTTTTCTGGTGACTCATCTGGAGAGGACTCGATAATGGAGGCACTCGAGCTACTGGTGCCGATGATCGTCACGGTCACGGTCATCTTGATGATCGGGGCCGTCATCCTGCTCAAGCCGCTTTCCAAACAGGGCGCGGCCCTGCTGGAGCAGATGCTGAAGGACCGCCGGGAAGGACGCACGGCGAACGACTTGGAGCACCTAACCTCTGCAATGGCCACTATTTCCGAGCGTATGCGGCTGCTGGAGGAGCGGCAGAGCTTCACGGAGTCGCTCATCGAGGCGACCCCCGAGAGCCGCGGCCGGATCCCCGAGCGCGTCGAGCCGGGTTCTCCCCAGGAATGAAGCCCCCGTTTCGCCAGGGATTCTCGGGCAACCATCGGCCACCGCCATGCGTCGAAAGAGCGGACAACAGAAAAGGACTCGGGTGGAAGAGCGGGCACTCGTAGACCGCGCCAAGGCCGGCGACCGGATCGCGATGAGTCACCTGTACGAGGCTCATTCGCGGCGCGTGTACGCCGTTGTCAGGCGACTGGCGGGGGATGACGATTTGGCGGCGGATCTGTCGCAGGACGCGTGGGTGAGGGCGTTTGAGCGCCTTCACCTCTATCGCGGAGACGCGGCGTTCGGGACGTGGATCCACCGCCTGGCGACGAACGTGGCGTTGAACCGGCTTCGGCGGCGAACGAAGAGGCCGGACGTCGAGCGTTCGGCGGTGGGGATGCGCTCCTACGAGAAGCCATCCGACGACGCGGTGATCAGCCGTCGGATGTTGACGGAGGCGCTGGACAGAATGCCACAGGGATACAGACGCGTGCTCGTTCTGCACGATGTCGAAGGCTGGACACACGAAGAGATCGCGGAGTCGCTGGGCATCGCGTCCGGTACTTCCAAGTCACAGCTACACAAGGCGAGGGCGCGAATGCGCGAGCTGATCGCACCGACCTCCGTCGCCAGCGAAGCGGGGAACAGCCTGCAATGAGTGAAACGAAGTCAGAGCACCTCACGCTCGAGATGATCTCGGCACTGCTCGAAGAGCCGGAGGAGCACGCGGAGTCGGCGGCTCACCTGGCTGCCTGCGAAGCGTGTGGCTTGGAGCATTCGCGGATGCGCCGAATGCTCATGGCGCTCTCGGGTCTCGGGGAGATGCAGCCGCCGGCCGACGAATGGGAGCGGATAGAGGCGAAGCTTCCGCGGGAAAGGGGTGTGCTCTTCTTGAGGCGGGCGGGCCTCTTCACGGGTTGGCCGGTCCAGGCGGCGGCGGCGATGCTCGTCTTCGCGGGCGGTATTGCGGCCGGCCTCGTGCTCACCGGCGGTCCGTCTCGCGATGCCACACAGGTGGCCGGGAGCGAGGGGCTCCAGTACGTGGGGGAGGCGGTTGCGAGCGGCCCCGAGACAGCGTCTCCCTTCCTTTCGGGTCAGTACTACGAAGCCGTTGCCCAGCTCGAGAGCCTGAGAGCGCGACCGGCGAGCTCCGGAGATCTCATCGCGGATCCCGCGGCCGCGACGGCGCATCTCGCGCGGCTGGATGCGCTCATCATGGCCTCTCGCGAGGCGCTCGTGACCTCCCCGACGGATCCGGCGATCAACAACCTTCTCTTCGAGCTGATCGAGGAGCGGGACGACATGGCCTCCGGCCTCGAGGGAGCCGTTCGCCTGGCGGGGCTGGAGTACAGATAGATATGGACAAATAGATATGGACAAAGAGACGTGGAACGGATGTTAGATCGATGCTGAAGTCGACCTTCGCGCTGTGCGGGGTCGCGATCGGGCTGGGAGTGATTCCGGCCCTGGCAGGCTCGGGAACCCTTCGCGCGCAGCAGCCGTCGCCCGAGGATCCTCCGAGCGCACGAGAGTACGCGCCCAGGCAGGCGCCCGCCGTTCGGCAGGACGGCAAGCCGTGGCTCGGGGTCGGACTCGAGACCCGGCAGGAGTGCCGCTCCGACGCGGAGGACGAGTGCCGGGTCATCGTCCTCATCAGCTCCGTCGTCGTCGGGAGCCCGGCCGAGGCGGCCGGGATCGAGGTCGGCGACATCCTCGTGTCGCTGGACGAGGCCACGCCGGAGAGCCGCGAGTTTCGTGCTGGTCTCGACGGCATGGAGGTCGGGAAGCCGGTGGCCATCGAGGTCACTCGGGGTGGACGGCCGGTCGCGATCGAGGTCGTGCCGCAGCCACGTCCGTCGAAGCCGATGCACGTGAAGGCCCGACCGAGCGTTCGGACGTGGACGTCGGCCGATGGCGACCTGGTGGAGGTGAAGGTTCCGATCATCATCGAGTCCGAGGGTTCGCCGGAAGGCTCCAGCTGGGTGTATCGGAGCGATGACGAGAGATTCGTCGTGATTGTCCCGAGCGAGGATGGCTGGCGAGTCCAGATCCTCGCCGAGGAAGGGGAGGGTCAGGTCGAGGTAGCCCTCAAGAAGCTCAACATCGAGCTCCGGGAGCTCGAGCAGCATATGGAGCATGTCCAGGAAGAGGCGGCGGTGAGCGCCCGGGAGCAGGCGAGGTTCTGGGGTCGGGTGAAGGCGGAGCTGGGTCCCGAGATGGCGGCACTGCGCGATTCCGTGCTGGCCGAGGCCCGCGTGAAGCTCGCGGAGGTAAGGAAGGCCAGGCAGGCCTATCGAACCTCGGCGAGGGTCCGCTACGCACCGCCGGCCCATCTGGTCGAGGCTACGCGGCGAATAGCGGGCGCGGAGTTCGAGCCGCTGGGGCCAGATCTCCACCACGACGGCCTGGAGCAGGGCTTGTTGGTTCTGCGCGTGATTTCCGGAACGCCGGCCTGGGAAATCGGTCTCCGCCGCGGCGACGTGGTCACTGAGGTTGCGGGCGCCGAGTGCAACGAGATCTCAGACCTTCGGGCGGCTCTCGTCCAGCCCGGCGAGGAGAGCGTCATGGTGAAGTGGGTCCGGAACGGAGAGGTCCTGACGGGCACCCTCGACGAATAGCCGAATCGCCCTCTGTCGCGACCGCATGACCGGGCAGATCTTGCCTGCATGGCGAATCCCGCAGCCGCAGAAGACGCACTGGCGGCGCTCGACGTTCTCTCCGAGGAGCTGAAGCAGGCGTTCAGGCACTGGGAGGAGAGTGCCGGGGCCTGGTCCGATGAACGGGTGGACGAGCTAGCTCGTCGCGCCTTCGCCCTCCAGCGAGCCGGCAACGCGCCGTATCGGCGCTACTGCCGACGGCTGGGCGTCGAGTGCGACCAGGTGGGCGGCTGGCGGGAGGTCCCGGCCGTGCCGACGGCGGCCTTCCGGGAGATCTCGCTGGTGGTCGGCGATCCCGGAGATGCCGCTCTCGAGTTCCGAACCAGCGGCACCAGCCGAGGCGAGAGCCGCCGAGGTCGCCACCGCGTGCGTGATCCGGAGCTCTACCGGTCCTCGCTCGAGGCCTCCTTCTTTCGCTTCGTGCTGCATCGCGCGACCGGTGATGTGGCCGCCCCGCTTCCGATCGGCGACACGGCCACGCGGCTTCCGATCGGCTCGTTTGTCCCCTCCTTCGCCGATGCCCCGCACTCCTCGCTCTCGTGGATGGCCGATGCGGTGATCGGCCGGTTCGGAGCGCCCTCTTCCCGTTTCCTCACGGCGCCGGATGGCGTGCACTGGCAGGACGCGAAGCGTTTCGCCGCCACCGCCGCATCGGGGGAGGAGGCGGTTGGCCTCTTCGGCACTACGCTGGCGTTCGACGAATGGACTCGACGCCTCGAGGCCGCGGGCTTCGGGGTCGAGCTGCCCGCCGGCTCCTTCGTGATGGACACCGGAGGCTCGAAAGGCCTGAAGACGTCGGCTCGCGAGGATCTGCTGGAGCGCATCCAGCGTTGCCTCGGCGTGCCTCCCGACGCCGTCGTCAACGAGTTCGGGATGACGGAGTTGCTCTCCCAGCGTTATGGGTCACCCGCGGCCCTGGTCGGACCTCCCTGGTTGCGGAGCCGCGCGCTCGATCCCGTGACTCTGGAAGAGCTGCCGGATGGAGAGGTCGGCGTTCTGGCGCACTTCGATCTGGCGAACGCGTGGAGCGTGTGCAGCGTGCTGACGGAGGATCTCGGCGCGGTGGAAGACGGCGTGGTCCGATGGGTCGGCCGCGCGCAGGGCTCTCCGCCACGAGGCTGCTCTCTGGCCACGGAGGAGTTGCTGCGCTCACAAGAGGCCGGCAGGGCGGATCCGTGACGATAGGCATCTCCCCCGAGAAGGTCTTCCATCTGCCGGGGCTCGATCCCGCGGACTCCAGGGACAGCTCCGGATGGTACGAGGGCGTTACCGCCGCGGGCCTTCGCTTTCGTTCACCCAGGCTGACGGTTTCGGGCGCGGCTCGCGTTGCCGATCACGTCCGTGTCGCGGCGCTCGAAGCACGTCGGGAGAGGTCGCTCGCGCAGGTGGTTAAGGCGGTGTCCGCCGCCGCGGGCCGGCTGGTGGATTCCGCATCCGACGCCGAGGGCGGCGCGGTTCGAACCCTCGCTGATGAGCTGGGATGGCCGGAGCCGCTGGCACGAGAGACGTTGTTGGAGATGGGTCGAGTCTGGACCGAAGAGTCGCTCTGGGACGTGTTGCGTTCCGAGCTGGCAGATCCCGACGTGCTCGACGGATTCCGCCCGGCAGGGCCCGGCCGTCAGCGGCGGGCAGCCGGGCCTCCTCTGCTGCTCCAGGTCATGGCCGGCAACGTGCCCGGAGTCGCCGTCACCGGGGTGATGAGAGCGCTGCTCTGCCGGTCGGGAGTCCTCGTCAAGCTTCCGGAGGCCGAGCCGGGCCTGGTCGTGCTCTTCGCTCGCTTGCTGGCCGAGGT
>JAUWDL010000032.1 GCA_030608825.1 Gemmatimonadales bacterium | reverse complement strand
GGGGACGTACCGCCTGATCCTGGACAGGATCGTCAACCTGCGCCTCCTGGAGGCGGGGGTCGACACGACGTTCTCCTATCCCCTGATGGAAGACGAGGGCGCGAGCCCGTGAGCGACCTCCGCCGAAACATCCCGTCCGTCGATGCGCTCCTCGCCGACGACCGGGCCGTGAGTTGGTCGGAGAGCTTCGGCCGTGACGAGGTGAAGCGGGTTCTTCGTGAGGTGATTGCGGACCAGAGGGTCCAAGCGTCGACCGGCCGATCCGCCCCCGACCCGGCCGCGATCCTGGAGACGACCGGAGCCCGACTCCGTGAGCAGGCGGTCCCCGGTCTCCGTCGGGTGCTCAACGGGACGGGCGTCGTCCTCCACACGAACCTCGGCCGAGCTCCTTTGGCGTCTGCGGCGCTCGAGGCGCTCGAACCGGTTGCCGGCGGCTACAGCAACCTCGAGTTCGACCTGGCGACCGGGCGGCGCGGCAGTCGCTACGCGCATTGCGGCGACCTGGTGCGGCGACTCACAGGATCCGAGGCGGCGCTAATCGTGAACAACAACGCGGCGGCGGTCTCGCTCGTCGTGAACGAGCTGGCCCTCGGACGCGAGGTGATCGTCTCTCGCGGCGAGCTGGTCGAGATCGGCGGGTCGTTCCGTATCCCCGAGATCATCGCCCGCAGCGGCGGCGAGTTGGTGGAGGTGGGTACGACAAACCGCACGCGGATCCAGGACTATCGCCGTGCGATCGGGCCGAAGACCGGCCTCATTCTCAAGGTTCACCCGTCCAACTACCGAATCCGGGGCTTCGTGGAAGATGTGCCTTTGGCGGAGCTGACGGCCCTGGGTCGGCGGGAAGGCGTGCCGGTCGCCAACGATCTGGGCTCGGGTCTTCTGCTCTCCGATCTGCTGCCGTCCCTGCCCGCGGAGCCAGGTCCCAGAGAGGCCGCGGCCGCCGGAGCGGATATCGTGACCTGGAGCGGCGACAAGCTTCTGGGAGGGCCGCAGGCGGGAATCATCCACGGTTTGACGGAGTTCGTGGACCGCCTGCGGGGCAACCCGCTCCTTCGCGCCTTCCGCGTCGACAAGCTGACGCTGGCCGCGCTGGAGGCGACCCTGCGTCTCTATGCGAACCCGGCTGCCGCTGCCGAGCGAATCCCGGCCGTGGCCATGCTGAGGGAGGCGCCCGGATCCGTTCGGGCGCGCGCCGAAGCCGGGCTCGCGCTCTGTTCCGCCGTGGCGCGGAAGGCGCTGGATATCCGGTCGATGCGCTCGGTCGTGGGGGGAGGCGCGTACCCGGAGGTGACCCTGGAATCGGCTGGTTGGTGCGCCGCAGGCCGGCGGCCCGATTCGCTGGAGCGCCGCTGTCGGGCGGCGACGCCGCCTCTCATCGGCCGCATCGAGGACGATCTGTTCTGCGTGGACTTCCGCACCATCCTTCCCGGCGAGGAGAAGGACGTCGCGCGCGTGGTATCGGAAGCGTGGGAGGCGCCGTGAGCGAACCCCTTCGCGTCGGGGTGTTGGCGTCCGGTTCGGGGAGCAATCTCCAAGCTCTCCTGGACCGCTTCAACCTCGGCGACGACCCATCGGCCCGCGTCGTGCTCGTCGTCGGGAGCCGACCCGGGATCCGGGCGCTGGACCGGGCGCGAGAAGCGGGAGTCCGGGCCGAAGTGTTGCCAGCGACCGTCCAGAATTCCGAGGAAGACCCGGAGGGCGATGAGGCGTTTCTGCTGCGCCGCCTGGGGGCGGTGGACGTCCAGCTGGTGGTGCTCGCGGGATATCTTCGGTTGATTCCGGCCTCGGTCGTGCGCGCGTTCTGGGGCCGGATGATCAACATCCACCCCGCCCTCTTGCCATCCTTCGGCGGTCATGGCATGTACGGTCGGCGGGTCCATGAGGCCGTGATCGATCGAGGCTGCAAGGTGAGCGGCGTCACGATCCACTTCGTGAGCGAGGAGTACGATCGGGGCCCCATCGTCGCTCAGTGGCCGATCCCTGTCATGGAGGATGACGACTCCGACGCCTTGGCCGCTCGCGTCCTGCGGGTGGAGCATCGCCTGCTCCCGGCGGTTGTCTCGGGCATCGCGCGGGGTCGGCTGAGCCTTTCTTCCGCCGGTCGCGCCGAGTGGGTGCCTCCGCTCTGTGGCGCAGAGACGTTTAGAGCCGGTCCGGACGACGACGTGACAACAAGAAAAGATGGCTGATATGGCTGAACAGAGGACCGCGCTTGTCAGCGTTTCGGACAAGACCGGGGTCGTCGAGCTGGCGCAGGCTCTCGTGGACCGTGGGTGGCGGATCGTGTCGACCGGCGGCACGGCGGCCGCACTCGCCGAGGCGGCGGTACCCGTCCGCTCGATCCGAGAGCTCACCGGCTTCCCAGAGATGCTGGCCGGCCGGGTGAAGACGCTCCATCCGGCGGTGCACGCGGGCATCCTGGCGCGCCGGTCGATTCCCGAGGACATGAAAGCCCTGGACCGAGAGGGAATCCAGCCGATCGATCTCGTGGCCGTGAACCTGTATCCGTTCCGGCAGACGGTGGCGAGGCCTGACGTGACCCTGGCGGAGGCGGTCGAGCAGATCGACATCGGAGGGCCGACGCTGCTGCGTGCGGCCGCCAAGAACCACCGGGACGTCGTCGTCGCTTGCGATCCGGCCGACTACGGCAGAGTCCTCGCGCTGCTGGACGCGGAGGCGGAGGGCGAGGAGCAGGGCGACCGGAGACGGCGTCTCGCGGCCAGCGTTTACGCTCATACGTCAGTCTACGATGCGGCGGTCGCGAGCTATCTGCGCGCCTTCGGGCGCGAGGAGAGCGGGCCTCCGGCCGAGGCGATCGTCTCCCTGGTCCGGATCCAGGAGCTACGCTACGGGGAGAACCCGGATCAGGCGGCCGCCTTCTACCGGGACGCGTCGAGGCGGCCGTCTGGAGCGGCCGCGCTGAAGCAGCTGCACGGCAAGGAGCTATCCTACAACAACCTGCTGGACGTGGATGGCGCGTTGGGCGCGATCGCGCCGTATCTCGGCGCCTCTCGGGCGGCCTGCGCGATCGTCAAGCATACGACGCCCTGTGGGCTGGCCGTCGGACGCTCAACCTCCGAGGCGTTCGAGCGAGCCCTGGCCTGCGACCCGGTGTCGGCGTTCGGCTCCACCGTCGCGTTCAACCAGCCGCTCGCGGAAACGGTGGCGGAGGCGCTACGCGAGCTGTTCGTGGAATGCCTGATCGCCCCCGGCTACGCCGAGGCTGCCCTGCGAATCCTCACACAAAAGAAGAACATTCGGATTCTCGCGCCCGAGGATGGAGATCTTCAGGCCTATCCGGGGCATCTCTTCCCCGGCATGGATGCGCGAGGGGTTCAGGGAGGATTGCTGCTGCAGACGGCGCCCATCCCGGCGACCGCCGAGGAGCTGGCAGCCGGCGAAGGCGTGAACGTCCCGACCCAAAGGCAGCCGTCTTCCGAGGAGTGGGACGACCTGGGCTTCGCCTGGGCTGCCGTGCAGAGCGTGAAGTCCAACGCGATACTCCTCGCTCGTGGGGGTGCCACGATTGGGATGGGCGCCGGTCAGATGAGCCGCGTTGATGCGGTCCGGCTCTCGGGCTGGAAGGCCGGTGACGCCGGACACGAGACGGAGGGATCCGTGCTCGCGTCGGACGCGTTCTTCCCGTTCAGAGATGGGATCGATGCGGCGGCCGAGCTCGGCGTCCGCGCCATCGTCCAGCCGGGCGGCTCCATTCGCGATGACGAGGTGGTCGCGGCGGCCGACGAGCACGGCATCTCCATGGTGATGACGGGCCGTCGCCTGTTTCGCCACTGAAGCCCTCCCACACCGACCAGGGAGGGAAGGCCATGGGGAGGGATCCGCGGGGAGAACGATTCTTGACGATATCCCCGACGGCCCGTATTGTCGCCCCTCGTGAATCTTTTCACATGAGATCCGACCCACAGCCATCGCTCACGACGACATGACCGACGGGCGCCCAAGGGTCCCGGGCCACCGACGAATGCTCATGTTCGCGGCGCTGGCCATCGCCTCGGTGGCGGCGGCGTGCGGTGGCGATTTTCCCCAATCATCCCTGCGTCCCCAGTCCGACGTGGCGCGGGAGATCGACTCCCTCTTCCGGGGCATCTTCTGGTGGGCCATGGTCGTTTTCGTGGTGGTCGAGGGCGCCCTGATCGTTGCCATCATCCGCTTCAGGGAGCGCCCGGGCGCCCCGAAACCGCGGCCCGTACACGGACACACGCTCCTCGAGATCGGCTGGACCCTGGCTCCCGCGATCATTCTCATATTCATCGGCGTCCCCACCATGATCACGCTGTGGCGCATCGATCGGCCGCCCGAACGCTCCGAGGTTCGGGTGGAGGTCGTCGGGCATCAATGGTGGTGGGAGTTCAACTATCCCGATCTTGGAATCACGACGGCCAACGAGCTGCACGTGCCGGTTGGGAAGACGGTGGATCTGCGGCTGCGCTCCGCGGACGTGATCCACAGCTTCTGGTTTCCCCGCGTCGCCGGGAAGAGGGACCTGGTCCCCGGCCGGGTGAACCAGCTCTGGTTCACGCCGGACTCGGTGGGTGTCTATCCGGGCCAGTGCGCCGAGTTCTGTGGAACCTCCCACGCTCTGATGGCGATGCGCCTGCACGTCGAGGCCGAGGAGGACTTCGAGCGCTGGGTCGAGCAGCAGCTCCGGGAAGCGGTCGAGGTCGAGGAAGCGGGGGATGATCCGCTCGTGAGCGCTGGAAGGGATCTGTTCTTCGGGGCCGGCGGCTGCATCTCCTGCCACCAGATCAGGGGCACGGTGGCCGCGGGGATCCTCGGGCCGGACCTCACGCACGTGGGCGGCCGTGGGACGATCGCGGCCGGCGTGCTGGAGAACACGCTGGACAACCTGGCGTCCTGGATTAAGGATCCACACGATGTAAAGCCAGGCAACCTTATGTTGGATATGGGATTGGACGATGAGCAAGCCAGACAAGTCGCGGCCTATCTCTTGAGCCTCGAGTAGCCGGAATGGCGACAGCGGAAGCAGCGGCTCACTCGGAAGGGAAAGCCGGCGGCACCTACGCCGGCGGCCTGTGGAGCTGGATCACGACCGTGGACCACAAGCGGATCGGGATCCTCTACTTCCTCTCCGGCCTCTTCTTCTTCCTCGTCGGTGGCCTGGAGGCGATGCTGATCCGTCTCCAGCTGGCGGTGCCGGAGAACACCGTGCTGAGCGCCGAGGTTTTCAATCAGCTCTTCACCATGCACGGCCTGACGATGGTCCTCTTCGCCGTCATGCCGATGGCGGCGGGCGCCTTCAACTACATCGTGCCGCTCCAGATCGGAGCGAGGGACGTCGCCTTTCCACGCCTGAACGCGTTCAGCTACTGGCTCTTCCTGTGCGGAGCGCTCCTCCTGAACTCGAGCTTTTTCTTCGGGGGCGCCCCCAGCGCCGGATGGTTCGCGTACGCAAACCTCACCTCGAGCCAGTTCTCGCCGGGTCACGGGATGGACTTCTACGTCCTCGGGCTCGCGTTGGCCGGCGCGGCCTCCATCGTCGCCGCGCTCAACTTCATCGTCACCATCATAAACCTGCGGGCACCCGGCCTCACCTTCATGCGCCTGCCCCTCTTCACGTGGATGACGCTGGTCGTGTCGTTTCTGATCATCCTGGCGTTCCCGCCGTTCACGATCGGGACGATCTTCCTCCTCTTCGACCGGATGTTCGGGACGCTCTTCTTCGAGCCGTCGGGGGGAGGCGACCCCGTACTCTGGCAACACCTGTTCTGGATCTTCGGTCACCCGGAGGTCTACATCCTGATTCTGCCTGCCTTCGGCATCGTCTCGGACGTCATTCCGACCTTCTCGAGGAAGCCGCTGTTCGGGTATCCGGTGGTCGTCTACTCCGGCATCCTGATCGCTTTCCTTGGGTTCGGCGTGTGGGCGCACCACATGTTCTCGGTGGGGCTGGGCCCGATCGCGAACTCGGCGTTCAGCGGCTTGACCATGCTCATCGCGATCCCCACCGGCGTGAAGATGTTCAACTGGATCGCGACGATGTGGGGTGGGTCGATCCGCTTCCGGGCGCCGATGCTCTTCTCGATCGGTCTCGTCGCCATGTTCACGATCGGCGGGCTCAGCGGCGTCATGCACGCGTCGGCGCCGGCCGATCTGCAGCAGACGGATACCTACTTCGTGGTGGCACACCTCCACTACGTGCTGTTCGGCGGAACGATCTTCGGCCTGTTCGCGGGGATCTACTACTGGTTCCCGAAGGTGACGGGGCGCCTTCTGGGCGAACGGCTGGCGACGGCGCACTTCTGGCTCCTGTTGATCGGGATGAACCTGACCTTCTTCCCGATGCACTTCGCCGGGCTCCACGGGATGCCGCGCCGGACGTTCACGTATCCGGCCGGTCTGGGCTTCGAGGGCTACAACCTGGCCTCCACCGTGGGCGCCGGGATCACGCTCCTCGCCATGCTGCTCTTTCTGCTCAACTTCGTTCGAAGCCTCCGGAGCGAGGCAACCGCCGGCGCGAATCCGTGGGAAGCCTCCACGCTGGAGTGGGCGACGAGCTCGCCGCCGCCGGTGCACAACTTCGACGTGACGCCCGAGGTGACGAGCAGGGATCCGCTGTGGTACGACGGCATCGCGCTTCCCGCCGGCGAGGAGGAGTTCCACATGCCCAACCCGTCCTATTGGCCACTGGTCGTGGCGGGCGGGATCCTGATGGCGGCGGCAGGTGCGCTGGTGGGACTCCCGGTCGCCTTGCTCGGAGCCGCCGTGGCGCTGGCCGGGATCTACGGCTGGTCCTTCGAGCCGATCCACTGAGACCGCGAACGAGCCAGATGGCAACGGAGAAGGGGAACTAGCGGAAGTGGAGCGCACGAGCACCGGGGTACCCAACGAGAAGATGCTCATGTGGGCCTTTATCGGCTCCGAGTGCATGCTCTTCGGGTCCCTGATCGCCACCTACCTGGCGTACCGAGGCCGGAGCATCGTGGGGCCGTACGAGGAGGAGCTCCTCAACATCCCGTTCATCACGGTCACCACGTTCGTGCTCCTGATGAGCAGCCTGATGATGGTCCTCGCCCTGTCGGCCGTGCAGCGCGGAGATCCGCGGGGCAGCAAGCTCTTTCTTCTTCTGACCGCGCTTCTCGGGCTGGTCTTTCTGGCAGGCCAGGTGTTCGAGTTCAACCACTTCGCGCACGAGGGCCTCGGCCTTGGCCGCAACCTCTTCTCCGGCACCTTCTTTCTCACGACCGGCTTCCACGGGGCGCATGTCACGGTGGGTGTCATCTGGCTTCTCACGCTCTGGGCCATGGCCATGCGCGGCAGGCTTGGGCCCGAGAAGTCCCTGAAGGTGGAGGTGGCGGGTCTCTACTGGCACTTCGTGGACGTCGTGTGGATCGTGCTCTTTACCGTTATCTACCTGATGTCCGGGGCGTCGGGCGCCTGAGCGGGTGACGAAAGGAGCGAGCGATCGGATGGCGAGCGAGATGGCCCACGGCGCGGAGGCAGGCGGTCTGGAGACGGCGATGACCCACGGATCGCACGAGGAGCCCCACGCCTCGAGCCGCACCTACATCGCGATCGCCCTCGTGCTGGGAGTGCTCACCGCGCTCGAGGTGATGGTGTTCTACGTGGAGGCGCTCTCCCCGGTGCTGGTACCGATTCTCCTGGTGCTCTCAACCGCCAAGTTCGTCCTCGTCGTCGGCTTCTTCATGCACCTCAAGTACGACACCCACATCCTGCGCGGACTCTTCTTCGGGCCGTTGGCGATCGCGGTCGCGATCATCGTGGCGATGATGGCTCTCTACGGGTACTTCCTCTAGGCTTCCGCCGAGCCGCGTCAGCCCGAGCCCCGTCGGCCCGAGCCTCGACGCGCGCCATCAGGATCGCCGGGGCCTCATCGGCTCGGAACGCTCGACAGCGCGTAGAGGAAGAGGTTGACTCCCATTCGGAACGCCTCCTCGCGCAGCTCCTCGGGGTCGCCATGGACCGCGGCATCCTCCCATCCGTCGCCCAGGTCGCTCTGATAGCTGTAGAAAACGACCAACCGCCGCTCCAGGAAGATCCCCCATCCCTGCGCGGGAAGACCGTCGTGCTCGTGGATCTTCGGCAGCCCGCCCGAGAGGTCGTAGAAGAGATGGAATACGGGGTGGTCGAGGGGGACCTGAACGAGCTCCCGGTTCGGGAAGACGCGGCGGATCTCCCGGCGGACCGATTCGTCCAGCCCGTAATTGTCGTCGGCGTGCAAGAAGCCGCCCGCCTCCAGGTAGCCTCGAAGACTCTCGACCTCCTCGTCGGAGAGCCGGAAATTGCCGTGTCCGGTGACGTAGAGGTAGGGGTAATCACGGAGATCCGGATCCGTGAGCCGCACGTCCACGGGCCGTGAGGAGACCGGGACGCCGGTTCGGAGGCGGATCTGGGCCAGGAGGTTCACGAGGCTCGAGGGGTTGGCGTACCAGTCGCCCCCTCCGTCGTACTGGAGGCGGGCGATCGTGACGGGCGCCGGGCCTGCGAAGGGCGCCAGAACGAGCGCCGCGAGCGCGGGCAGCGAGGCACGGGCTCGCAGCCCCGGCCTCAGCACGTTTCGGCGAGCACGGACACGGCGGCGACGAGCGCCGCGGAGAGAAGAACCGCCTGCAGCTGCCACTCGCCACGAGGCTGGCGCTTGCGGCAATGGGGGCAGTGGTGCGTGTGGTCCGGAATCATGATCTCGCAACCATGGCACTCTTTCATCGCTCCGCCTCTTCCTGGGCAAAAACGTGGCACGCGCTCGTACCGCCGAGTAGGATACCGTTCACCCGAACCTCTCAACCAGGCCCCAGGCGAGATGTCGTGAAGCGATACACGGCGTACGATCCGCCCGAGTACGTCAACTGGTCGCCGGACCCCGCGTTGCTCGGCCAGTACCGCAGAAAGATCGAGGAGCAGCCCCAGCGGCAAGCCGCGGTGAGTGCTCTCTCCCCGGCGGACCTGCTCGCGCTCTACCGCGGCCTGCTTCGCTTCCGCCTGCACGACATCGCTCTCCAGCGTTGGGTCAAGCAGGGTGTTATCTCCAAGGCCTGGCTCGGAACCGGAGAGGAGGCCGTCACGATTGGTGCGGTGCACGCTCTGAGGCGCGAAG
>JAUWDL010000089.1 GCA_030608825.1 Gemmatimonadales bacterium | reverse complement strand
GGCTCCGCGATGCCGTGCCGGGACTGACCCTGCGCACCACCGTGCTCGTCGGCTTTCCCGGGGAAACGGATGACGACTTCCGGGCTCTGCTCGACTTTCTGGAGGAGATCCGGTTCGAGCGACTGGGCGCCTTCGCCTTCTCGCCACAGGAGGGCACGCGGGCGGCGGAGATGGAGGACTCCTTCGTCCCCGAGAGCTTGGCGCGCACGCGGCTGGAGGAGCTGCTGGAGGTGCAGCGGGCGATCTCGGCCGAGCTGATGGCCGGTGAGGTCGGGGTGCAGCGGACGGCGATCGTGGACGAGCCGGCCGCGCCGGCAGGTATCGCGGTCGGTCGGATCGCCGGTCAGGCGGACGACGTGGACGGGGTGACGCATCTGACGGCTGCCGAGCCTCTCGAAGCGGGCCAGATCGTTGAGGCGGTCGTGACGGATGCGCACGACTTCGACCTTTCGGCGCGGGTCCTGAGAGTCCTTCGGAGCGCGCCAGCAGAGGCAGGCCGTGCGAATGGGCGCCCCGGCCGCCGGCGCCGCCTCCCGGTCGCGGCGCTCGGGCTCGAGACGGCGTGGGGACGATAGCCGACTCGGGCCTGTGGGAACGTGCCCGGCGGGTGTTGCCCGGCGGCGTCAGCTCGCCCGTGCGCTCCTTCCGCTCGGTGGGCGGAGAGCCTTTCTTCTCGGATCACGGCGAGGGAGCCTTCCTGTACGACGTCTCTGGCCGCCGTTACGTCGACTACGTCCTCTCCTGGGGTCCTCTCATCCTCGGCCATGCCCATCCAGAGGTCGTCGAGGCCGTCCAACGCGCCGCTGGCTCGGGGCTGACGTTCGGAACGCCCGCGCCGGCCGAGGTGGAGCTGGCCGAGCTGCTCGTCGAGCTCGTACCCTCGGTGGAGATGGTACGCTTCGTCAGTAGCGGCACGGAAGCGACGATGTCCGCCGTTCGATTGGCCCGAGGCGCGACGGGTCGCGATCGAATCCTCAAGTTCGATGGTTGCTACCACGGCCACGCCGACTCCTTTCTCGTCCAGGCCGGCTCAGGGGTGGCCACGCTCGGGCTCCCCGACTCACCGGGCGTTCCGGGCGCGCTCTCAGCGCTCACGAGCTCGGTTCCCTTCAACGACCTCGAGTCCGTCGAGTCCGTCTTCAAGCGCTTTCCGGGCGAGATCGCGGCGGTGATCGTCGAGCCGGTCATGGGCAACGTGGGTCTGATCGAGCCCGCGGCAGGATTCCTCTCCGGCCTGCGCGAGATTACCCGAGCCCAAGGCTCGCTCCTCGTTTTCGATGAGGTGATGACGGGATTCAGGGTGGCCCGGGGCGGCGCGCAGGAGCGCTACCGGATCGACCCCGACCTCACGACGTTGGGCAAGGTCGTCGGCGGAGGTCTACCGGTCGCCGCTCTTGGCGGAAGGCGGGCGATCATGGAGCAGCTGGCGCCCACCGGCCCCGTCTATCAGGCGGGCACGCTGAGCGGCAATCCGTTGGGCATGGCCGCCGGGCTCGCGCAGCTCCGCGTGCTGGAGCGCGACCGGCCCCACGAGCGGTTGGAGCGCCTGACCGGTGAGCTCGTCGACGGGATCGTGCGGGCGGCCACGGAGCGCGGGCTCCCGGTCTCCGGGGCCCATGTGGGCTCGATGTGGGGCGTCTTCTTCACGGAAGGACCGGTCACGGACTATGCCGGCGCGAAGCAGACGGACGCGGAGTTCTTTTCCACCTACTTTCGCGAGTGTCTGAAGCGGGGCGTGTTCTTTGCCCCGTCCCCCTTTGAAGCCGGCTTCATGTCGACCGCGCACCGACGCGAGCACCTCGAGATGACGCTGACCGCCGTCGGCGAGTCGATGGATGCGGCGCTGGCGGGCTGACTCCTCCGGAACGACGCGGCCGGCTGCCGC
The DNA here is from genome assembly GCA_030608825.1 of Gemmatimonadales bacterium. Classification (GTDB taxonomy): domain Bacteria; phylum Gemmatimonadota; class Gemmatimonadetes; order Palauibacterales; family Palauibacteraceae. Next base: position 4,415 of record JAUWDL010000089.1, on the reverse strand, counting down.
GTCGCATCCCGCCGGGCTGGCGGCTTCAGCGTCCAGAGCCATCCGGCTTGCGGTGACCGGTCTGGCTCTCTTCGGCTGGTCCTGTGCCGGAAGCCCGCCTCCGGATCCGCCGGCTCCGGATGAGCCTTCGCGGGCCGAGCCTCGACGCGCGGAGCCTCCTCCAGTCGACCCGCGTGCTGCTCGGCCGCCGGCCGGCCCCGCCGCCGCGATGCGCATCGTCGAGCTCATCACCTCGGAGCCGCTGATTCGCGTCGGGATCGAGGTCGGCACGCCGTCGGCCGTGATCATGTCGACGTCGGGTCTGAGAGTGCGCGACGGCGCCAGCGGCGAGGAGCTGATGCCGGCGGGCGAAGAGATCGTCCGCTTCGAGCCGAGCACGGGAGGAGCGTCCCTGGTGGAGCCCGCCGGTCGAGTCGATCAGACTCTGCCGAGCTTCATCGTCGAGCCGTTGGACCACGGAGCCGACGTCGTCATTGCCGGCAAGACGTACAGGGGTGCGGCCGAAGTCGTCGCGGATCGCTCGCGGGGCCTGATCGTGATCAACCGATTGGGCCTCGAGGATTACTTGCTCGGCGTCGTGCCTGCCGAGATCGGACGGCGCGCGCCCGAGGAGTTCGCAGCGGTGCGGGCGCAGGCGGTGGCCGCCCGGACCTATACGATCTCCCACCTCGGGAGGCGCGACTCACTGGGATTCGATCTGTTCGCGACGGTGGAGGATCAGGTCTACGGAGGCCTGGAGGTGGAGAGAAGGGACGTGGAGCGGGCGATCAACGAGACGAGGGGTGAGATCCTCACGTTCGACGGCCAAGTGGTGTCGGCTTTCTACCACTCCACTTGCGGAGGGCGAACGGCGACTCGCGAGGAAGTCTGGGGAGAGCCGGACCTTCCGTATCTTCGGTCGGTGCGAGATGCCGGTGGAGGTGAGGACTATTGTGCGATCTCACCGCGCTACCGCTGGCGCGAGAGCTGGACCGCCGACGAGATGAACGGATACGTTCGTGCGGAGCTGGCGTCACGGCTGGGCGTCTCGCCTTCATCGGTCGGTCGCATCTCCGGCATCCGGGTCCTCAGCCGGACCGAAGGCGATCGTGTGGACCAACTCGAGGTGGAGGCCTCGGGAGGGCGCTACGTGCTCCGGAAGAACGAGATCCGCTGGGTTCTGCAGCCGGCAGAGGGGCGCATCCTCGGCTCCACCGACTTCGTGGTCCGTCAGGGTCGACTGGAAAACGGAGAGATCGTCGTCGAGGGCCGGGGCTTCGGGCACGGCATCGGGATGTGCCAATGGGGAGCGATCGGCCGGGCGAGGGCGGGCCAGGGCTATCGGGAGATCCTGGCCGCCTATTACCAGGATGCGGCCGTTCAGAGGCTTTATTAGGCGAGAACAACGACTTTGCAGGATTCCGGCACCAACGAATCTCAAGGAGGCGCGCGGGTGGAGAGGGATGTCAGCATAGGAGTCATCGGAGTGGGCGGCGTGGCGCAGATCGTCCATCTCCCGATCCTGAAGCGGCTACCGGACGTGAAGGTGGCCGCGATCATCGACACCCAACAGGAGAAGGCTCGTACGATCGCGGAGCGCTTCGACGTGCCGGTGACGGCTCGATCTCTTGCGGAGCTGCCTGAGGACATCCCCCTGGACGCGGTGCTCGTGTCCACGCCCAACGACACGCATGCCGAGGTGGTTCTGGATGCCCTTGGGAGAGGGAAGCACGTCCTGTGCGAGCGTCCGCTCGCGCCGACGAGCGAGGCCACGGAGGAGCTGATACGAGCTGCCGAGGCGGCGAAGCGCCAGCTGATGGTCGCGATGAACCAGCGATACCGCCTGGATGTCAGGGCCATTCGCCAGTTCGTGGCGAGCGGTGAGATGGGAGATGTCATCCTGATTCGCTCGGTCTGGCTCACCCGCATCGAGCGCAGGCCCAAACGGGGGTGGCGGCTCGATCCCGAGAGCGCCGGCGGTGGTGTCCTGATGGACCTTGGAGTGCAGGCCCTGGACGTGGCGCTCTGGCTGCTTGGCTATCCGGCAATCGAGCGCGTGAGCGCCAGCGCCCATCCCGCTGCGGCGGTAGAGGACACGGCGGTCGCATTCCTCGCGCTGGCCGGCGGGGTGACCCTGCAGCTCGAGGTAAGCTGGGAGCTCCGTGACGAGCGGGATCGACAATCGCTGAGTGTTCTGGGCACTCTCGGCTCAGCTGGGACATCGCCCTTTCGCGTGCGGACGGAGATGGAGACGGGACTCTCCGACGTGACTCCTCCCCTGGACGTCGGCGGTTCCGCGCTCTACACGACTTCGTATCGGCAGGAATGGGCGGAGTTCCTGCGCATCGTGCGCGGAGAGAAACCGCTGGAGGTGCAGGCCGAGCAGGTGCGGCTGATGCGGGCCCTGGAGGCGTGCTACCGATCGGCTCGCGAGGGGCGTGAAGTCACTGTCTGAGGAGCCCGTCCGAGTAATGGGGCGCGGCCGCGCGCAGGGGTCTCTTTTCCCGGCGCCGCCGCCGGGAGCCGGCTGGATCGCGGTCAGCGGCCTGGTTCTAGGCCTCGCGCACCCGCCGTTTCATTTCCTCCTCCCATCCTTCCTCGGCCTGGTGCCTTTCGGGATCTGGCTCGCCCGGCTGCCGGAAGGGGATGAGGGTCGCGGGTTGGCGTTCCGGGGCGGCCTCTGGCTCGGGATCGTCTACTACACGTTGCTGCTCTACTGGCTCGCCACCGCTCTCATCATCTACTCCCTGCTGGCGGTGCTCGCGTTCGTCCTTGCCGTGGGGCTGCTGAGTCTCTTTCTCGCCGTCGCGACGACCGGGATGCACCACGTCCGGCACCGGCTCGGCTGGCCCCTGTGGATCGCGCTGCCTGTCTTCTGGACCGCGGCGGAGTGGTTCCGGGCGCACCTCGGTCCGATCTCCTTCCCCTGGCAGGAGCTCGGATACACGCTCACGGGTTTCCCGAGGCTGATCGGTGCCGCCGATCTCGTCGGAGCTCGCGGTCTCAGCTTCTGGCTGGCCATGCTGAGCGGCCTCCTGGCCACCGCCTTCGTTGCGTGGCAGCGAAGCCAGCGTGGTCGGGCGTGGCTGGCTCTCGGAGGTTGGCTCGCCGGCGTGGCCGTGCCGGTGAGCTACTCCCTCTGGCGCTGGCAGAGCCTGGAGATGCGACCGGTCGTCACCGTCACCGCGGTGCAGCCGAACGTCCCGGAGAAGATCAAGCTGGAGGACCCGGTGGCGGCGTTCGACAGCGCACGGAGCTCGATCGAGAACCTGATGGCCGGCCACGAGCCCGCGGAGGACGTCGATCTTCTGATTCTCCCCGAGACGGTCATTCCGCGGCCGATCGATCCGATCCTGGCGCAAGGGTTCATGGGACGGCCCGACATCTACCAGTGGATCAGGGGTTTGGGCCGCTCAACGGACGCCCCCGTGCTTTTCGGCTCGATCGGGATCGAGAACCGAAGCCAGGACGAATGGGACTACTACAATTCGGCGTACCTCATCGACGGCCGAAGGGCGAGCCGGGCACGCTACGACAAACACCATCTCGTACCCGTCGTGGAACGCGTTCCCTTCTTCGACCCGGACTGGTTCACGTGGGCCGAGTACTTCGGCGGGTTCGCGGTCGGATTGAACCTTGACGTCTTGCCGCTCGATGAGAGCCGCTTCGGGGTGTTGATCTGCTACGAGTCGATCTTCTCCGCTCTCAGCCGAGGCTACCGCCTGCAGGGCGCCGACTTCCTGGTCAACATCACCAACGATGCCTGGTTCGGTCGAGAGGGGCCGTGGTGGAGGCGCAGCGGCGCCCTCTGGCAGCACCCCTCTCATCTCGTGCTGCGCGCGATCGAGAATCGCATCGGGATCGCCCGCGTGGGCAACACGGGCATCTCCGGGACTCTGGATCCTCTGGGCCGGGTGGGCGACGCCACCCGGCTCTTCAGGCCCGCCATCTTCACGGCGGACGTGCTGACCACGGATGGGCTCACCCTGTTCGCGCGCACGGGCGATGTGGTGGGGTGGATCGCCGGCCTCGCCGCCGCGGTCGGGATCTTCCTGCCGCGTCTCCGCCGGAGAAGCCGCCCGGACCCGGTACTCTAGCCCGAGCGGCCGTCGGAGAGAGGTCGCGCCCGCTCATCTTCCCGCAGGCGTTGCTCCAGCAGCATGCTGGCCACCCGCAGGAAGTCGTGCTCCGTGATGACGCCGACCAACCTCCGCTCGACCGTCACCGGCAGGCATCCGATTCGCTTCGCCTTCATCAGCTCGATCGCTTCCAGCGTCGGTGTGTTCGGCCTGACCGTGATCAGGTCGCGCTGCATGATCTCGCCCACGGGAGTTGGCACATCCGCCTGCGTGGGCTCCCGCGAGGCCATGTGGCGGAGGAGCGAGCGATGCGACATCAGACCGAGCAGGATGTGCTGCTCGTCTTCGACGGGGATG
>JAUWDL010000166.1 GCA_030608825.1 Gemmatimonadales bacterium | reverse complement strand
GTGACGATCCCGGATGAACGCCTCGCGGCCCTCCCGGTCCGAGAGAGCGTCCATCGTGGCGAGACCGGCGAAGGCATCCTTGCAGTAGAACATGCCGGCCGGATACATCGTGTCGCGTTCCTCGCCGACGAACGTGGCCTGGCGGACGAAGGAGGGGTTGATCGCGGCGCCGCCCACCAGCAACGGGTACTCGAGCCCTCGGCTGTAAAGCTCCGGGGCGCACAGGGGCATCTGCTTCGAGGTCGAGACGAGCAGCGCGGAGAGCCCGATCGCGTCGGCGCCGAGCTCCTCCGCCTTCTCGATGATCGTGTTGACCGGCACCTGCTTGCCCAGGTCGTGGACGGTGTAGCCGTTGTTGCTCAGGATCGTGCCAACCAGGTTCTTGCCGATGTCGTGGACATCGCCGAAGACGGTGGCCAGCACGATCACTCCCTTCGTTTGCCCCTCGAGCTGGTCGAGATAGCTCTCCAGCTTCGTGACCGCCCGCTTCATCACCTCGGCCGATTGCAGGACGAAGGGGAGGATGAGCTCTCCCGAGCCGAACTTGTCTCCGACCTCCTTCATGGCCGGCAGGAGGACCTGGTTGAGGACGTGGACCGCGGCCGCGTCGTCTCCCCCCCGATCCTGGATTGCCCGCTCCACGAGCTTCCGGATCCCCTCCTTCTTCCGGTGGAGGATCATCCAGTGGATCGCCGCCTCCGGCGTCATGTCGGCCGTCGGATCGACCTTTGCCTCCTCCGTCGGGCCGTGGGCCTCGTAATGACCGATGAAGCGCTCGAGCGCATCCGGCCGACGGTCGAAGATCAGATCGTCCGATAGCCCTCGCTCCTCTTCGTCGACCTCGGCATAGGGCGTGATGTGGGTGGCGTTGACGATGGCCATGTCCATCCCCGCCTCGACGCAGTGGTGGAGGAAGACAGAGTTGAGGGCCCGTCGCGCGTGCGGCCGCAAGCCGAAGGAGACGTTGGACACGCCAAGGCTGGTGAACGTCCCCGGCAGCTTCTGCTTGATCCTTCGGATGCCCTCGATCGTCTCGATTGCCGAGGGGCGGAACTCCTCGTCGCCGGTGGCCAGGGTGAAGGTGAGGGCGTCGAAGATCAGATCCTCGGGTTTCAGGCCGTACTCCTCGACGCAGATGTCGTGGATCCTCCTCGCCACCTCGAGCTTCCGGTCCGCGGTCTTGGCCATGCCGTCTTCGTCGATCGTCAGCGCGACGAGTGCGGCTCCGTGCTCGACGGCCAGCGGCGCGACCCGGTCGATGCGCTCCCTCCCGTTCTCCAGGTGGATGGAGTTGATGATGGCTCGTCCGGGGTAGGCCTTCAGGGCCTCCTCGACGACGTCGGCCTCGGTCGAGTCGATCATCAGCGGCGTTGGCACGCCCTGGGCGAGGAGCTTGACCAGCGTCCGCATCTGCTCGAGCTCGTCCGGGCGCTCCGTGAGGGCCACGCACACGTCCAGCAGGTGGGCGCCTCCGTCCACCTGTTCTCGGGCCACCTCGAGCACCTCGTCGTAGCGATCCTCGAGAAGAAGCTCCTTCACCTTGCGAGAGCCCTGGGTGTTGACCCGCTCGCCAATCAGGGTAGGGGCCGGGAGCTGCGCCAGATCGAAGGCCGTCATTGCGCTGGCGGCACGCGGCGCATGGGTCACGCTTCGAACGAGGGGTTCCGCGCCCCAGACACGGTCGATGACCCTCGCCATGTGCTCCGGCGTCGTGCCGCAGCATCCCCCCACGATGGAGACCCCGATTCGGGTGACGAACTCCTCGTGGGCCTCGGCGAGGTCTTCCGGCGTCAGGCCGTAGACGGCCACGCCGCCCTCGTTGTGCGGGATGCCGGCGTTGGGGATGACGCTCACCGGCAGCGTCGATCGCTCGCAGAGGTAGCGGATGGGCTGCCGCATGTGTTCCGGGCCGGTGGAACAGTTGAGCCCTACCACGTCGACCCGCAGCGACTCCAGGATCGTGAGGGCCGCTTCGATGTCGGTGCCGAGAAGCATCCGGCCCGAGGTATCGAGCGTGATCTGCGCCTGGATCGGGCACGGCGCGTCCAGGGCCCTCAGGCCGCGCCGGATGCCGGAGACGGCGGCCTTCAGCTCCAGGATGTCCTGCGTGGTCTCGATGATCAGGACGTCCACGCCTCCCTCGACGAGCCCTCGAGCCTGCTCCTCGAAGACGTCCGCCAACTCGTCGAAACCGACGGAGCCCAGCGTCGGGTCGGATGTGCTCGGCAGGTATCCCGAGGGTCCGATGCTGCCAGCGACAAAACGCGGCCGATCCGGGGTCGAGAAGTCGTCGGCGACCTCACGCGCCAGGCGGGCGGCCTTCCGGTTCAGCTCCAGGATTCGGTCCTGAAGGCCGTACTCGGCGAGGCTCAGTCGATTGGCCCGGAAGGTATCCGTCTCGATGACGTCGCAACCCACCTCCAGGAACGAAGCATGGATCTCGCGGATGACGTCGGGGCGCGACAAGACCAGGTAGTCGTTGCAGCCCTCGAGCACGGGCCCGCCGAAATCGTCCGCCGAGAGCTCTCGGGTCTGGACGCTCGTGCCCATCGCCCCGTCGAAGACGAGGATTCGCTCTCCGAGCGTTTCGAGAAAGGCGCTAGGCGTCATCGGATCCCCTGATTGCCTGGGCGCCGCGTCTTTGCGCCATCACATCACCACGTCGAGTGTCACCACGTCGCCTGTCACCACATCGCAAGAGGAACGCCGGAACGCGAAACGCCCCGCCGACCGGTCGTCGTGCGGGGCGCAGAATACAGCAAGATCCGTTCTGTCCCGGCGCTTTAGACCTCTTGGCTCGCGGCAAAGTCCCTCACTGCCGCGCGGCGGTGGCAAGCGGCCACAAATCAGTCCGCCGTTCTACACGATGTCGCCGGAAAATTGCCTCCGGACGGCGTCCCGGGTCAAGCGGGACCGCCGGAGACGCCGTGATGCACGCGGGCGATCGTGGGCAGGAGGAAGCAAGAACGGGGCAGGACATTGTCAGCAGCGGACCCTCGATTCAGATTCCCGCACACGGTCGCTCTCCTTGTCACCTGACCCCGAACAGGAAGCTGGTCGCATGCGACGGAACCAACTGCCCTCCCGCCCGTCTCTCACCCTGCTCGCCGGGATCATCCTCCCTCTCGCCCTGGGAATGGCCGCCCTCGGGCTGATCACGGTAGCCTCGGTCGAGCCGCTGAGGGCGCAGGACGCCGCCAGGAGCATCGTCTACGACTCCACCCTCTTCGACGCCTTGAGTTACCGCATGGTGGGACCTTTCCGGGGCGGGCGCTCGACGGCGGTGGCGGGGGTCCCGGGCGCGGTCCACACCTTTCTGATGGGGACGACGGGAGGTGGGGTGTGGAAGACGGATGACGCCGGGATGCACTGGAAGAACATCTCGGACGGCCACTTCGGGGGCTCGATAGGCTCGGTGGCGGTTGCGCCCTCCGACGCCAACGTCATCTACGTGGGCACGGGGAGCGACGACATCCGGGGGAACACCTCGACCGGCCGCGGCGCTTGGCGGTCCACGGACGGCGGCAAGACCTGGAGCTTCATCGGGCTGGCCGAGACGGGTCAGATCGGGCGCATACAGGTACACCCGAACGATCCTGATCTCGTGTACGCGGCGGCCCTCGGTCACCCGTTCGGGAAGAATCCCGAGCGCGGGATCTTCCGCTCCGGAGACGGGGGGCGACGTGGGAGCACGTGCTGGCGCTGAACGACAGCACCGGAGCCTCCGACCTCTCGATGAACCCCCGCAACCCGCGTGAGCTGTACGCCGGCATGTGGCGGGGCGAGCGGAGGCCGTGGGCTTTGATCAGCGGCGGTGCCGAGGGCGGCGTCTACAAGTCCACGGACGGCGGAGACAGCTGGGAGAAGCTGGAGGGCGGGCTCCCCGCCGGCGTCGTGGGCAAGGTGGGGGTCGCCGTCTCGCCCGCGGACCCGGAGCGCGTCTGGGCGATCATCCAGCACGAACCGGATGGCGGCGTCTGGCGATCGGACGACGCGGGGGAGACCTGGACTCGCGTGAACAGCGACAATTCGCTGCGGCAACGTGCCTTCTACTACACGCAAGTGGTGGCCGATCCGAGCGACAAGAACACCGTTTGGGGCCTGAACGTGCGGCTGCACCGTTCGATCGACGGCGGGGTGAAGTTCGAGGAGGTGGAGGTCCCCCACGGTGACATCCACGACCTGTGGATCAATCCCGACGACAGCCGGATCATGATCGTGGGCGACGACGGGGGAGGGCAGGTGACGCTGAACGGCGCCGATTCGTGGTCCACCTACCTGAACCAGCCCACCGCCGAGCTCTACGACGTGATCGTGGACAACAGCTTCCCCTATCGCCTCTACGGCGGGCAGCAGGACAACACGACGATCAGCGTGCCCGCCTGGCAGACGAAAAACGCACTGAGCGCGCGCGAGGGCTGGGAGAACATCGGCGGCTGCGAGACCGGCCCTATCGGCCTCCACCCCGACCACCCGGAGATCGTCTACGGAGGGTGCTACAGCGGGATCATCGACCGGTGGGACCGCACGACGCAGCAGCGACGTTGGATCCAGAA
>JAUWDL010000396.1 GCA_030608825.1 Gemmatimonadales bacterium | reverse complement strand
CGCTACTTCTATCTCCTCAACCACATCCGGGTGGACAGCACCTTTCACGTTCAGCGGGTGGGGGAACTGGACTCGATTCGGGCCGACATCGACGCGGCTCTGGAAGATCTCCACCCTCGCCTAGTGATCGATACCGTGTTCACCGAGGACGAGCGCTGGATGGGCTGATCTCGGTCGATCAACAACTGGAAGAGGAATCGCAGATGAGATATGGTCTGTCGCCGCTTCAGGCGAAGGTGTTGGGCATCTCGAGGATCGCCATCGGATTCCTGTTCTGGGTCCACGGCGCGCAGAAGCTGTTCGGCTGGTTCGGCGGCTTCGGAGAGGCCGGCACGGCCGAGCTCATGTCTCGCTTCGGGGCCGCCGGCCTGATCGAGTTCGTAGGAGGGCTCTTGATCATGCTCGGACTCTTCACCGTGCCCGCGGCGCTCATAGCATCGGGGGAGATGGCGGTGGCGTACTTCTGGATGCACGTGCCCCGCGGCAGCCTCTTCCATTGGGAGAACGGCGGCGAGAAGGTCGCCTTCTACTCCTTCCTCTTCCTTCTGCTGGCCGCCCTCGGTGCCGGCGCGTTCTCGATCGACGGGGCGATGCGTCGCCGGAAAGAGGAAGGGGCTCCCGGCTAGAGCGGCGGGTCCAGGTATACTTCGTCGTTCAAGGGCGTTCTTGGTCGTAGGCGAGCTCATCCACCGTCTGGCTCGCATCGAGGTCTCCACCCTCGATGACCCCGGCAAGCCGCATCCACGGCTTGTCCACTGCGCCGCCCCGCAGAGTGCGAGCCAGCACCCTCCGAACGAGTTCGGCGAAGGAGATTCCCTGGCGTTCCGCCTCTTTTTTCGCCTCGTCGTACATTTGTGCCTCCAGCGAGATTTGCCTCCGCATCATAGTAACATCAGCAGCTAGGCCAGCTCGAAGCGGCCCTGGAAGAAGCGGAGCTTCTCGGGCTCATACACGAACTTGAGGCCCGCCAGCTCGTCGCGGCGCTCGTGGACGCGGATGATCCCGTCCGCCACCGCCCGCATGTGGTCGTTCGTGTAGACGCGGCGCGGGATCGTTAGCCGGACAAGCTCGAGGGCCGGCCGGTAGTTCTCTCCCGTCTCGGGGTTCCGACCCTTGGAGACGTTTCCCCGCTCCATCGCCCGCACGCCCGTCTCGACGAAGATCTCGGCGGCCAGCCGCTGGGCGGGAAACTCGTCCTGATCGATGTGGGGCAGAAAGCGCTTCGCATCCAGGAAGATCGCGTGGCTACCCGGAGGGGTGACGATCGGCACGCCCGCGTCCAGCAGCATCTGACCCAGCAGCTGGGTCTGGCGGACGCGAGCCCGGATGTAGCGGTCGTCGACCATCTCTTCGACGCCCCGCGCGATCGCGGCCAGGTCCGCCGTAGACAGGCCACCATCCGTTACGTTGCCCTCGTAGATCCTGAGCAGATCCTCCGCCTTGCGGGTCCACTCCTCGTTCTCCCTGAAGGCGAGGATTCCGCCGATGTTGATCAGGAAATCCTTCTTGCCGCTGACCGTCGCCCCGTCCCCGTAGATCATCATCTCGCGCAGGATGTCCTTGATCGGAATGTCGGCGTAGCGGGGATCACGGCTCTGGATCATGTACGCGTTCTCCACCACTCGCGTGGCGTCGAAGAAGACCGGAATGCCGACCGAGCCGCAGTAGGCGTAGACCTCCTTCATGTTGTCCATGCTGACCGGCTGGCCGCCCGCCATGTTCACGGAGTGCTCGAAGGAGACGTAGGCGATTCCGTCGGCACCGTGCTCGTCGACCAGAGCCTGCAGCTTGCCGAGGTCGATGTCGCCCTTCCACGGGTGCTCGCTCTCCGGGTTCTTGGCCTCGTCCACGATGACGTCGACGAACACCCCTCCGGCCAGCTCCTGGTGCAGCTTGGTCGTGGTGAAGTACATGTTGCCCGGCACCAGCTGACCCGGCCTGATCATGATCTGACTCAGGATGTGCTCGGCCGCCCTGCCCTGATGGGTCGGGATGATGTACTCGTAGCCCAAGCTCTCCTGCAGGACCGCGACGAGCCTGTGATACTCGTCGGTGGTCTTGGGACTGGCGCGCACCCCGTCGTAGGCCGCCCACTGGTCGACGCTCATGGCGGAGGTACCCGAATCGGTCAGCAGGTCGATCGTCACATCGGCCGACCTGAGGAGGAAGGTGTTGTAGCCGGCCGTACGTATCGCCCGTTCGCGTCGACGGCGTGACAGCTCACCGACACGCTCGACGGTGTGGATCTCGTAGGAGAAGGTGTCGAATCGGTAGGGCTCGAGGTCCGGGAAACCCCAGTGATAGGCCATCTCGTCCCGCCAGCTTCCAGTCGCCGTGGCCTGCATCGGCGAGACCTTCTCCCGCTGGCCGTGGAGGCTGATGATCGCATCGGCCACCTGGTCCAGCTGCTCGTTGGTCATCGCCAGCCGAGGGATCTGCACCGGAACGAGGTTCCGGCTCACCGTCGGATGCGGAGCGACCGCGCGCACGCCGGACAAGAGATAGAGGGCGGCCGAGAAGGTGTCCTGAGCGAACTCACCGGCCTGCGGCAGG
>JAUWDL010000378.1 GCA_030608825.1 Gemmatimonadales bacterium | reverse complement strand
CGTCGCTCCCTCGGCCAACGTCCCGTGCAGCTTGAAGCCCACCACGCGAGGTACGAGGAGGCTCAGCGGCTGGCCCAGCATCGCCGCCTCCGCCTCGATCCCGCCGACGCCCCATCCGAGAACGCCCAGGCCGTTGATCATCGTCGTGTGGCTGTCCGTCCCCACGAGCGTGTCGGGGTAGAGAAGCCGGTCGCCCACGCCGCTCCCCCCGGCGCTTGCAGCCTCGGCCGATGCCGGTCGAGGATCCAGGCCACCAGCGTCCAGGACCACCCGCGCCAGGTACTCCAGGTTCACCTGGTGGACGATGCCCGTGTCCGGCGGCACGACCTTGAGGCTGTCGAACGCGGTCTGCCCCCACCTCAGAAAGGCATAGCGCTCCCGGTTCCGTTCGAGCTCTTTCTCGGCGTTGATGAAGAAAGAAGCCTGACTCCCGAAAGAGTCCACCTGTACGGAGTGGTCGATCACCAGCTCCGAGGGAAGCAACGGGTTGATCTTGGCGGGATCGCCGCCAAGCTCCGCCATCGCGTCCCGCATCGCCGCCAGATCCACGATCGCGGGCACGCCCGTGAAGTCCTGGAGAAGCACGCGGGCAGGCATGAAGGCGATCTCCTGCTCCGAAGGCTCGGAAGCCCGCTCCGACCATGTGGCCACGGCCTCGATGTCATCGGCTGTCACGCTGCGACCATCCTCATGTCGCAGGAGGTTCTCCAGCAGAATGCGCATCGAGTACGGCAGCCGGTCCAGCCGTCCGACGCCGCCACGCTCCAGCGCTCCAATGTCGTAGATCGTCGCGCTCCCGCCCCCGATCTCGAGCTCGCGCCGCGCCCCAAACGAGTTCATCGCTCTATCCTCTTCGTCGGTCAGAATCGCATTGATACCAGCAAGATGGGGGTCGCGAACCCCGGAGAAGCCGGTCCACCGGCGGTCAGTCCGAGGATCCCTCCTCGGGCGGCTTCACGATCAGCACGGGGCACTTGGCCCTGCGCGCGACGCCTTCGGCGACGCTCCCCAGAAGCGCTCGCTCGAGGCCCGTTCTGCCATGGCTGGCGAGCACGATGAGATCGATCTCCAGGCGCTCCGCGTACTCCACGACGTTTTGGGCCGGGTGGCCCAACTCGACGTGCAGCTCTGCCGGGACCTCCGGGCCTTCCTTCTCCAACCGGTCGCGGAGATGGTGCAGCGCTTTTTCTTTGAGCTCGGGCATGTCGAACATCTGGGACGCCTGCACCGGGAAGTAGAAATCCGGGTAGGTGCCGACCTCCAGAACGTGCAGCAGGTGCAGGCTCGCTCCCTCGCTCGAGGCGATCTCCTTCGCGTATCGGAGCGCGAGATCGGAGTTTGCCGAGTAGTCCATGGGTACGAGGATACGCTCGAAGGCGCTCGCGGACGCGGCATCTTCGCGTACGGTGAGCACCGGGCAGTCGGCCATCCGCACGACTTCCTCCGCCACGCTGCCCAGGAGCAGATGGCGCAAGCCCCGACGGCCATGTGTCCCCATGACGATCAGGTCCACACCCTGCTCTTCGGCGTACTCCAGGATGACCGGCGCCGGCGATATGCCGCGAACCTGCGCGCGGACGATCCTCAGGTCCGGCATGCCGCCGTTCTCGGCCGTCGTCGCCATGCGGGCTTCGGCGGAGCTCCGCATGCGCTCGTAGAGCTCGTCGGGCTCCGGGAAGTGATGAGCCGGATCGTGCGGGTCATCGGCGTGCAGGACGATCGCGTGAACCATGTGCAGCTCGGCCTCGTGGCTGGCTGCCAACCGGACGGCGATAGGAAACGCGTTCTCCGAGCACGGGGAGAAATCGGTCGCGTAGACGATCTTCTTGATATCGAGCATCGGTGCCCCCTCGGCGTGCCTACATTGTCACCATCGATAAGCTATGAAAACGGACGCGGCGTCGCCTGTCGGGCATCCCCGTCGTCGACGGCTCAAGTCGCCGAGGTGAACGCCCGGCGGCCGGCCCAGTAGGCGAGAGCCGTCCAGGCCACCAGGCTCCCGCTCGCGGCGGCGATCAGCCCGACCCGACCCAGATCCCCGAGCAACGCGGCGCCGGCCGGCCCGAGCAAACCCGGATCGGCCTCCAGGAGAGCGATCATCGCCAGCCGAAACGCCTCGACCGGGTTCACGAGCGACCACACCTGCAGCACCCCCGCGGGGAGGCCCCAGCGGACGAACGCGGCCATCAGGCCCAAGCTGCCGAGCGCCAGAAACACCAGCCAGAGCGTGAACACGACGCTCGTGGCCCTGCCCCGCGTGGAAGCCAGCGCCGAGACCCAAAGACCGATCGACACGAACGCGGCGGCGAGCACGACCGTGAAGAGCAGCAGCATGAAGATCGGCAGCGCCGGGACGCCCTTGATGGCTGCCACGGCGCCGGTGGCACCGTAGCCGACGACCAGCGACGCGACCACTGCAGCGGTCACCCCCAGCCACTTTCCGGCGAAGACCTCCTCGCGAGTCACCGGCTGGGCCAGCAGGTAGTCGAGGGCTCCGGTCTCCCGCGCGCCGGCGATCGCCGCTCCCGACGACAGCAGCGCCATCAGCGGGACCACGAAGAGCGCGAGCTGCATGAGACCCGCCAGCGCACGGCCGTAGCTGCGGTAGCCGAGAAGGCTCACGTCCACCTGGCCGA
>JAUWDL010000296.1 GCA_030608825.1 Gemmatimonadales bacterium | reverse complement strand
CTGTCCGAATAGCCGGGCGGAGGTTGAGTGGACTGGTCGACACGGAGGTGGCGCGCCTGCGCAACGAGCTCGTGGGCTTCGTCTTCCAGTTCCACCATCTGCTGAGGGACTTCTCGGCGCTCGAGAACGTCATGCTTCCTCAGATCATCGCGGGCGCCGAGCGCGCCGAAGCGGAGTCGCGCGCGACGGCCATCCTGGAGCAGGTCGGGCTCGGGGAGAGGCTCCACCACCGCCCCAACAAGCTGTCGGGTGGTGAGCAGCAGCGAGTCGCGGTCGCCCGAGCCCTCGTCAACGAGCCCCCTCTCTTGCTGGCCGATGAGCCGTCGGGTAACCTGGACACGGAGACCAGCAAACGCTTGCACGACGTGCTGTTCGCTCTGGTCGAGGATCACGGCAGCGCCCTGATCATCGTGACCCACGACCGGGAACTCGCGGAGCGCACCGGTCGAGTCCGGCAGCTGGTCGGCGGCGTCCTGGAGCCGCCGGACTGAGATCGCGGCGGATTCCTCCTCGCCGTCGCATGGGCGACGCGCCGCGACGGCCGGCCGTGCAAATCACCACACGCCATGGGACCCGCGCGACAACGCACGGAACGGGGCGGTTCCAACGGCATGTAACTTGATGATGGAAGAGGCAGTCATAGAAGAAGATGGGGGGCCGCAGGAAACGCTGGTACGGTCCGAGCGGCGAGGGGAGGGAATCCGGCCGGCCTGGCGGCCGGGCCAGGACACGTTCGGGAGGGGTTAGATGATCTGCGAACGCTGTCAGGAACGGGAAGCCGAGGTTCACCTGACCTCGATCGAGAACGACGAGATGGCCACGGTCCATCTGTGCTCCTCGTGCGCCGGACAGCAGGGCATCTCCGCGTTCACCTCTGCGCCGGCCCCGCTGGCCGACTTCCTCGCCACCATCGGCGCCAGCGTAGAGGATGCTTCAGAAGGCGCGGTGAGCGAGCCGTGCCCGTACTGCGGTACGTCGTCGGGTGATTTCCGTCGCAGCGGCCGGCTGGGGTGCCCGGAGTGCTACACTCATTTTGAAGGCCAGCTTCGTGGCCTCCTGAGACGCGTTCACGGCTCCACGCAGCACGTCGGCAAGCTATACCTCGGTGAGGCCACGGATACCGACAACAGCTACGCCAAGCTCCGGAGCTTGAGGCTGCGCCTCGACCGGGCCGTCGAGCTCGAGGACTTCGAGTCCGCTGCCGAGCTTCGCGACCGGATCAACGTGCTCGAGGCGGCGGAGCGATGAGCGGCGGCAACGGCATGGGGGTTCCCTCGCCCACGGTCGACGATCGAGGTACGTCGTGGCTGGATGGAAGCGGCCAGGACCACGAGATCGTGCTCTCGACCCGAGTGCGCCTGGCCCGGAACCTCCAGGGGTACCCCTTCGCTCTTCGAGCAGATGCCGATGATCGCCGGAGCGTCCTGGATCAGGTACGACATGCGCTGGGGGCGAGCGCCGATTTGGAAAACGGCGTGCTGTGGGAGATGTCGGAGCTGGAAGCCGTCGAGCGCCGGATTCTGCACGAGCGGCACGTCGTGAGCCGGGAGCTGATCGGTCCGGACGAAGGGCCGGCGCCGGACGGAACGGCGCTCGCTCTGGGCGCGAGCGGGCCGTGCGGAGTGATGATCAACGAGGAAGACCACCTTCGCATCCAATCCCTCCACAACGGCATGGAGCTGGAGGCCGCGTCGCAGCAGGTGTCGGAGCTGGACGAGGCGTTGGGAAGCCGGCTGCCGTACGCCTTCCATCACGAGTTCGGTTTTCTAACCTGCTGTCCGACGAACGTGGGGACCGGCCTGCGGGCCTCCGTTCTGGTTCACCTGCCCGGGCTCGTGCTGACCAAAGAGATCAACAAAGTCCTGCAGGGAATAGCCCAGGTCGGCCTCACCTACCGCGGCCTCTACGGTGAGGGATCAGAGGTGGTCGGGAACTTCTTCCAGATCTCGAATCAGACGACGCTCGGGAAGAGCGAGACGGATCTCGTGGATCACCTGCGCGAGATCGGCGTTCAGGTCATCGAGTACGAGAAGCGGGCTCGCGCCGTCCTGCTTCGCGAGGCTCCCAACGTTCTGGAAGACAAAGTATGGAGAGCGTACGGGATTCTGCGGCACGCGCGAAGCCTCTCCTTCGACGAGATGATGAACCTGCTCTCGGGCGTGCGTTTGGGCCTCACTCTGAAACTTCTCAGAACACCTCGGGTAAGGACGCTGAACGAGATAATGATCTTCGCGCAGTCGGCGCACCTTGAGCGGAGGGCGGGACGGACGCTGGATGAGGGCGACGCCGATGTCTACCGAGCCTCGTTCGTTCGAGAGCGCCTCTCGTCAGAGGGCGAGGCCACATCTTCTCCCTCGGAACACCGCCCTGAAGCGGACAACTCGGCATGAACTACAACTTCACTGATCGAGTCCGGAAGGTACTCGCGCTGGCCCGCGAAGAGGCGATCCGTCTGCAGCACGACTACGTGGGCACGGAGCACATCCTTCTCGGTCTCATCCGTGAGGGCGAGGGCGTCGCGGCGGCCGTGCTCAGCAACCTCGCGGCCGACCTGGATGAGCTCCACCGTCTGGTGGAAGAGAACGTCCGCCGCGGGAAATCGGCCTCCAACATCCCCGAGCTGCCGTATACGTCCAGAGCCAAGAAGGTGCTCGAGTACGCCATGGCCGAGGCGAGGGATCTGAACCACAGCTATGTCGGCACCGAGCACCTGCTGCTGGGCCTCCTTCGCGAAGAGAAGGGCCTGGCGGCCAAAGTGCTCGGCGAGCTGGGCATATCGCTCGAGGAGGCGCGCACCGAGACGCTCAAGCTTCTGGGCACCGAGATGCCCAGTTCCGCTCCATCATCCTCGGGTGGCGCTCCCAAGGGGGAGAAGAAGTCCAAGACTCCGGCGCTCGATCATTTTTGCCGGGATCTCACGCAACTGGCCGGTGAGGGTGAACTGGACCCGACGATAGGGCGCGAGGAAGAGATCGAGCGCGTCATGGAGGTCCTCTCCCGACGAAAAAAGAACAATCCCGTGCTCATCGACGAGCCGGGTGTCGGCAAGACGGCGATCGTGGAGGGGCTGGCTCAGCGGATCATCCGAGGCGAGGTGCCCGACAGCCTCAGCGAGCACCGCGTGCT